>JAICXR010000351.1 GCA_025980355.1 Chloroflexota bacterium
ACGCGGACGGGACGCCTCATGCGCCGGCTCAGCTTCGACGAAGTGCCCCAGTTGTTCAACGTGCTGAGCGGCGACATGAGCCTGGTCGGCCCTCGCCCGCCGCTGGCGCGGGAGTACGACGTCTACGAGGACTGGATGAAAGGGCGGCTGGAGGTGACGCCGGGCCTCACCGGGCTGTGGCAGGTGAGCGGGCGGAGCGACCTGATCTTCGACGAGATGGTATTACTTGACCTGTACTATATCGAGAACTGGTCGCCGGGACTGGACCTGAAGATCCTGCTCCAAACGATTCCGGCTTTGCTGTCTGGCAGAGGAGCGTACTAGCGCCATGGACTTGGATCGCTATGGCCTGATCGTCGGCCGTCGCCTGCGCCTCATCGTCGTCGTCGTCGTCCTCACCGCCGTGGTCAGCGCGGTCTATGGCTACCTGGTACCGAGCAGCTACAAGGCCACCACCCAACTCTTGATCAACCCGATTTCCCCCCAGAACGCCGCTTCCCCCACCTTCTACTACCCGCCCTACTACCAGGAGCAGGCGGCGCAGTACATCCTCGACGACTTTATCGGCGTCATCGAGGGCACCACCTTCAGTCAGCAGATTATCGGCATCCTGAAGCAGTCGCCGCAGGCCGACGTCAAGGCCTATGCCAACGGCCTGACGACGATCGACGACGCGCAACGGCTGAGCAAGCAGTTGACGATCAACCGGATCAACCGGGTGCTCCAAATCCAGGTCACGGCCAGTACGCAGGATGAGGCGCTGGCCATCGCCGCGGCCGCCGATCAACTCGTCAAGGAACAGGGCCCCGGCTTCTTCGCGGCGTTGTCGCAGTCGTCCACCGGCCAGGGCACCGCGCCACAGCAGCTTCCCGCCGTGACCGTCGGCGTCTCCGACGCGCCGCACATCGTCCTGAAGCCCAGTCGTACGCACGAGGCGCTCTTCTGGTTGCTGCGCACGGCCGTGGGCCTGGTGGCGGCGCTGGCAATCGTCCTGGTGCTGCACTATTTCGACGACCGGCTGTATGATGAATATGACGTGCGCGAGATGCTCGGCCTGCCGGTGTTAGGGACAGTCACCGCGCCGGCTTTGCCTGCACCCTCCCGCAAAGGCCGCCGGCCGGTGGCGGAACGAGAGCCGGTGACGGCGGGCTAGTGGCGAAGAGCGAGGAAGCCGTGGTGAGGGTTGAACGCTAATGGGCTTCTGGCGACGTAAGACCCCGGAGGAAGAGGCGGCGGCGGCCGATCAGCGCCGGCAACGGGAGACGCTGCAGGCGCTGACGGCGGAACGGGCGGCCTCGTCCCGGTACCGGCAGGAGCAGGATGCCGTTCGCCTCCAGCAGGGCGGCATCCCCATCGGCGCGGAGGAGCGGCTGCGCGAGCTGGCCAACGCCAAGCCGGGCGACCTGACGTTCACGTCGGACCTCTCGCCGGACGAGGCGGGGCTGCTGCGGCGGCGCGGCTACCAGTCGTTGGGCCTCGTCACCGGCAGTTGCGTCTACCACGTCGGCACCGCCTACGCCTCGGCCTATTCCGATTGCGAGGTGGCGGAGCTCTCCGGCGCCTATAACGAGGCGACGCGCCTGGCGGTGGGCCGGATGTCCCAGGAGGCGCGGCTGATCAACGCCCACGGCGTGGTCGGCGTGCGCTTCGATATGGTGCGCCACGAGTGGGGCCAAAAGCAGATCGAAGTGCAACTCGTCGGCACGGCCGTGCGCGGGCCCAGCGCCGGTCCCAAGTCGCCCTGGCTGTCCGACCTGTCGGGCCAGGAGTGGTGGAGCCTGACGCGCGCCGGCTACGAGCCGGTGGGCCTGGTCTGGGGCCACTGCACCTGGTTCATCCTGACGCGGATGCAGGACGAATGGACCGCCCAGAGCTGGTCGAACCAGGAGCTCGGCCACTTCAGCCAGGCCCTGACGCAGTGCCGGAACCGGGCGGAGCGGACGATGCATGCCCTGGCCCAGCAGGAAGGGGCGACCGGCGTGATGGGCGTCCGCTTCGCCCGCAAGCTGGAGGAGATCCGCCTGACCGGCGCCGGCAACAATCCGGCTTACGAACGCGAGCACCACAACCTGACGCTGAGTATGGTCGGCACGGCGATCCGCGAATCGGGCACCACACCCCGTTCGGTGCATGCCACGGTGCCGGTGCTATCCTTGCGCGACGGACGGCTGCTTGCCGTCGATCGCCGGCCCGGCGACGCCACCTTTGAATGAGCACCCGCTGAGGAGGGGAACCTGATGTCCCAGCTTGACGACCAAACCGCGCTGGACGCCGCCGAGGAGGCGGCGTTCAAGAATCTGCCGTCCCACGCCCGCGAACGCCTGGTGGAGATGCGCGGCAAGGGCAAGCAGCGCAAGCTCTTCACCAGCGATCTCTCGACGAGCGAATTCCTGCTCGTGAAAGAGGCCGGCTTCGACCCGGTCGGGTTGGTGGTGGGCAGCTCGATCTACCACGTCGGCTATCAGCAGTCGATGTGGAACCAGAACCAGGAGATGACGGTCCTCACCCAGGCGATGTATCACGCCCGGGAACTCGCCATGAGCCGAATGGAGGAGGAGGCGGCGGCGCTGGCGGCGGACGGCATCGTCGGCGTGCGCCTGGAGGTCAACCACAAGGAGTGGGGCCACCACGTGGCGGAGTTCGTGGCGATCGGCACGGCTGTCGTCCACCGCGACGACCCGCGCCGGTTCCACAACAAGGCGGGCCGGCCCTTTACCAGCGACCTCTCGGGACAGGATTTTTATGTCCTCCTCCGCTCCGGCTACCGCCCGCTCGGCATGGTCATGGGCAACTGCGTCTACCACGTCGCCCAACAGGGGGTCACCGCCTTCTTCCGCAACATGACGCGCAACGTGGAGCTGGAGCAGTACACGCAGGCGCTCTACGACAGCCGGGAACTGGCGATGGAGCGCATGCAGCAGGAAGCGGAGAAGTTGGGGGCGGCGGGTATCGTCGGGGCCGACATCCACGAGCGCACCCACGCCTGGGGCGCCAACGTGATCGAGTTCTTCGCCATCGGCACGGCCGTCGAGGAGATCAGCGCCGAACACGTGATCGAGCCGCCGCTGCTGGTGCTGCCGCTTGCCGACTGACCCGCCGGACGCGGTCCCGCCGGTCGACCTCGCTCGTGTCGACGCCCTCTTGCGCAGCCAGGACGGCCGGCTCGGCGACCTCGGCGAGAGCGGCCGCAACTTCGCCCGCATCATCAACCGCTTGCAGCGGATCATCCGCATGGTGCAGGCGAGCGAAGAGAAGACGTTCGGGCGCACGCTGCAACGCTGGCGCCTGATCGACGCGCCCTACATGATCGAACTGGGCACCGAACGGCGCGGCGCCGGCCGGTTCGCCCTCATCGCCCGCTGGGCGCCGGACGCGGCGCCGGACCTGAGGGGAGACCCGCCGGTGCCGGCAAAATAGCCAGGCGGTCACCCACCTGTGCTCCATCCTGCCGAGGCTGCTCGCGAAAGGCGGTCCCGCCGACACCGATGACGCGAATGGCGTGGCCTTGTTGTCGGCCGTCCAACGGTTCACCAACCCCGACCGGCACCACCGGCTACCGCTACGACGAGCTGGACCGCCTGCTGTCGGTCAGCAGCCCGGGCAGCGGCGGCGCCAACGTCGTCGGCTGCCGCTACGACCTGGACGGCAACCGGCGCACCCCCACCTACCCGGACCAGACCTCCGTCACGGCGACCTACGACAAGGCGGACCGCATCACGAGCGTCGGGGGCAGCGGTTGCACCGTGGACGCCGACGGCAACCTCGTCTCGGGCTGCGCCTTCTCCAACGCCTACGACGCCGCCAACCGCCTGACCGGCGCGAGCGGCGTCGTCTCCACCAACTACACGCTCGACGGCGACGGCAAGCGTACGCACGTGGACGTGGCGGGCAACCCGAACAGCCACCACTTCGACTACGTCTACGACGTCAACGGTTCCCTGCCCGCGGTGCTGGTGGACGGCGACAGCAACGGCAGCCTGAGGTACGTCTGGGGGCCGGCGGGCCTGGCCTACGCCGTCGATACCAGCAACGGCGTCACCGTCTACCACATGAAGGTCTTCTGCGCCATCTTCGACTGCGACGAGGGCGGCGGCGGCGGGGGGCATTTCATCACCACCGAGAGTGGGGAGGCTCGTCTGCTCAAT
>JAICXR010000216.1 GCA_025980355.1 Chloroflexota bacterium
GATTGCCGACCGGACGCGCGACTGGGCCGAACGCGACGACATCAACCTGCTGGAGGAGTCGCGCGAGATCGCCTTCGACATCGCCGCCGCGGCGCTGGTCAGCGCGCGCACCGGCCCCCAGGTCGACCGCCTGCGTGAACTGTTCTACCTCCTGTTACATGGCTTCGACGGCCAAGAGGAAACCTGGGACGCCTTCTTGCAGCGACGGAATGCGGCGCAAGCGGAGCTCGTCGGCGTGCTGCTCACGATGATCGCCGCCCGGCGCGCCGGGGCCGACAACGCCAAGCCTTCCGATGTCCTTGGCATGATCGTCAATGCCCGCGACGAAGCCGGCAACGTCCTGAGCGACGAGCAGATCCTGGCGCACGTGAACATCCTGCTGGTGGCGGGCCACGAAACGACGACCATGCTGGGTGGTTGGGTCCTCTACCTGATTGCTACCCACCCCGACTACCTGGCACGCGTCACCGCAGAACTGGATGCCGCCCTCGGTCCTGCCGACGACGCGACGCTGACGGTGGAGGCGATCCGGGCAACGCCGCTCCTCGGCAACGCGATCAAGGAGGCGGGAAGGCTGGAATCGCCCGTACAAACGCTGCCGCGCGGCGTCGTCCAGCCGTTCGAGTTTGGCGGCTATGCTATACCGGCGGGGACACAGGTTCGCCTGGCCATCGCGGCGACGCATCGGCTCCCGGCAGTCTTCTCGGACCCCGACCGTTTCGACCCCGACCGCTTCGCGCCACCGCGCGACGAGGAGCGCCGCACCCCCTATGCCCTGGCGACCTTCGGCGGGGGGACGCGCATCTGCATCGGCATCAACTTCGCCCAGATCGAGGTGAAGGCGCTCGCCGCCAGCGTCCTGCGCCGCTGTCGCCTGGAGCCGTTGTCGCCCCAGCGTCCCGAGCAACTGTCGGGAATTACCTCATGGGTTCCCGAGGGCATTCACGTGCGCGCCGTCGCGCGGTGAGGAGAGGCCCCTCCGCCGCCTTCGCCGCCATCTGGTATACTTTCTCATTCCTTCCACTCGATTCCCTGTTCTCGGGAAGGATGCGGCCCCCTCTTACGACGGTGGCCGGCAGGGAAGACGGGGATGTCGGGTTTCGACGGGGTGGAAAAGCCGAAGGTTGCGGGCCGAGGTGCCGTCATCGCCTCGTTAAAAAGGCGGCAAACGCCATAACTGGCACACCTTCTTATTCCGCTCTCGCAGCCTAATTAAGCTGTAGGGCCGTCCGCCCGGCGCCTGCTCGGCGCGCCGGATACGGGCGTCATAATGTCGAGCTGTGGCCACGCGCAGGCCCGTAGGCGTGGTCAAGATCAACGGGCTGGCGCAAAAGATGTCCTGCCGGTGGGGCATCTGCGGGCGAGACTCAATTGCCGGATATGCCTGTAGATACCGACGACCGCTCCATTTCGGACGGGGTGTTCGACTCACCCCCATCTCCACTGCCGTGAAGGTCCGGGTCCAAGATGGTTGGGCCCGGACCTTCTGCGTGCCGCCGCTATTCGGGACGGGCCGTCGCCTCCAGGGCCCAGAAAACCCGACAGAGCAGGATCGACGGCAGCCGGCGTTCCAGCCGTTCCAGCAGCAGGACGACGGGCAGCGGCAAGCGGCGATAGATGTAGGGCGAAATGAGGAAGCAGGGCCGTTCGGCGCGGACGCGCCAACCCAGGGAAGCCGCCAGATCGCGGAAGAGCTGCCGGCGAATCGTGCTCACGGTCGCCCCCCAGCGCCGCCGGCCGAGGGGGATGAGCGACCGCGCCGACCAGGAGTAGGTGTCGCAGACGAGCGTGCCGCCCGGTCGGACCGCCCGGCGCAGCTCCGCCAGGAGCGGAGCCGGCTCCGCGAAATGGAACAGCAGGCGTAGCGCCGCCGCGCCGGAGCACGCCGCGTCGGCGATGGGCAGGGCGAAGGCATCGGCCTGCACGACCGGCCCCACCACATGACGCACGGCCACGCGCAACATCGCCAGCGACGCGTCGCAGGGCAGCACCGTGTCGCCCCGCCCACGCAGGGCGGCCGTCAGCCGCCCGGTGCCGCAGGCGACATCGGCGATCGGTCCGCCACCGGGAAGGAGGTCGCAGACGAGCGCCAGCTCCCGAGCGTTGACGTGCATACCACTGGCCCCGCCGAAGCGCTGGGCGTCATACGAGCCGGCGACGTTCTCCTGGCGGTAGAACTCGCGCTTCTCGACCACTTGCGCCCCGGCCGGGGATCGCTGACCCGGATCCACTGTCACCTGCGGCTTCCCCCACGCTGCATGCCGCGCTCGTGCGGCG
The DNA here is from genome assembly GCA_025980355.1 of Chloroflexota bacterium. GTDB lineage: Bacteria > Chloroflexota > UBA4733 > UBA4733 > UBA4733 > UBA4733. The sequence continues at coordinate 2,278 of JAICXR010000216.1, forward strand.
CGCCGCTGCATAGTACCCGTTGACCGGCGCGCCAGCCGGAGGCCACGCGCCGAACGCGGGCCTACGCTACTATTGGGACGGAGCGCCGGTCGCTCCGCCTGAGGAGATCGCAGTATGCCCGAACCGACCCGTTCGGACGAGGGGACGCAGCTCTGCTGCCACCTGGTCTATGCCCTGGCCCCCGACGGGATGTCCCGCAAGGAGGCCGATAACCTCTTCAACGACTATGTCGCCCAGGTCGAACGGGGCGTGGTCGTCCACCACGACCACTTCATCGACCGCGCCGGCGCCTTCGCCGTGTTCGAGATCACCGACGAGGCCCAGAAGGCCATGCTGGCCCAGCCCGGTCCGCTGGACGGGTGGACGATCGCCGCCCATCCCCTGGTATTCTCGCCGGACGGCGCCGGCTTCTTCATGCAGGCCGACTCGACGCTCCGGCACTTCCGGAGCACGCGCCTGGACCAGGGCCCGGTCGCCGAGAAAGGATCACATTCGTACGCGCTGGTTCCCGGCGGCGGCTCCTACTGAACCCCGCTACCGGCCTTTGGCCCCGATTATGCACCAACCATCAGGTGCAAAGGAGGGACCACTATGGCCTTCAGTGTGCTATTCGTTGTGATCGCCCTTATCGTCATCATCGGGATTGCTGCCTTCGTCTACTTCGTACTCTGGGGCATGGTGGTCCCCGGGCGTGTTGAGCGAGGTGCGGACGATCGGAAGGCCCGACGCCGGACGATGCCGTAATCGGGGAGCGCGTATGTCACGGGTCCGAGCCAAAGCCGCCCTCCTCGCGGTACTCGTCGTCGGCCTGCTTTCCACGGCCTTGGCAACGGCCCCGGCGGCCCAGGCCGCCGGCTGTCGCTTCGTCCTCGGCTTCGCCACGCTGCACGGTATCATCCCCGGCATCATCGGAAACTGTCTGGACAATGAACAACACGACCCGACGAACGGCGACGCCCTCCAGCACACGACCAACGGCCTGCTGGTCTGGCGCAAGGCCGATAATTTCACCGCCTTCACCGACGGCTACCGGACCTGGGTGAACGGCCCGCGCGGCCTGGAAGAGCGCCTCAACAGCCAGCGCTTCGCCTGGGAGGCCAACCCAGGCGGCTTTCCCGTGGTCCCGGCGGCGCCGGTATCGTTCGGGCGTTGCCACACGAGCGAACTCTCTCTATCCCAGGACGACGGCCAGGTTGCCGTCGGCAACGTCGGCGTCACCTTCCAACTGCGCTCCATCGCCGGCCACCCCTGCACGCTCTATGGCTTCCCCGGCTTGCAGCTGCTGGACGCCGCCGCCCAGCCCCTGCCGACGTATCTGACCTGGAGTAGGTCCGGCTACCTGATCGGCACGGTGCCGGAGCGGACGCTCACCCTCCTGCCCGGTGACCGCGCCTACTTTGTGCTGCAATTCAGCGACGTGCCGCGCCCCGGTGAACGCTGCGTGGCGGCCAGCAACCTGCGGATCACCCCGCCGAACGCCTTTAACTCGGTGGTGGGGCAGGTGCATGGGATTGCCCCGTGTGGCGGCCGCGTCACGGTATCGCCCGTGCTGGCGGCTGACCCGTTCGTGTCGAGCGGCCCCCAGCGGTAGCGCCGCCACGGCGGTGGGCGGCCGCCCGTACCTCCGAATATACTTCACACTTTCTTGATATCTTCCTCGTGCTTTCCCGTAGCCCGTACCGTAGTATTGCTGCGACAGAAAGTCACATTCGTCTTCTGTCGCTCTCTCGATCTATCGGCCGCGCGGGGCCTCCAGTGACCCGCGTGGCGTCATGGACTGGACGTTCTGTAGATTTCGCTCAGAGAGGACCTATTCGTGCGCGCGGCCCTTCGCAACTTCCCCGGTCTCGGCGCCGTCGCGGGCGCCCTGCTCGTCCTCGCCAGTTGTGGGACCGCAGCGCTGGCAAAAACCGCGGCGCCACCTGCCGCCCAGGCGGCGACCGTCGCCACGACCCCGGCCGTGCAGCAGGAGCTCAAGGCGAACCTGACCTACCCCGGCACGATCGCCGCCGTGCATCAGGTGAACCTTGTCGCCCGCACCTCCGGCGTCATCACCGCCTTCGCCGTCCAACCGGGACAGGCGGTGAAGCAAGGCGAGCTGATCGCCAAACTGGACGACACGACGCAGCAGGCCCAGTTGCAGCAGGCGCAAGCGTCGCTGGCGGCTGCCCAGGCCAATCAGTTGAAAGTGCAGCAGGGGGCCACCGCCGGGCAGGTCGGGATCGCCAAGGCAACCGTCAACGGCGCCACCACGGCGGTCGGCAACGCGCAGAAGAACCTCGACGCGTCGCAGCAGAGCACCGGCGCCGATATCCAGGCCGCGCAGCAAGCGGTTGCGAACGCCAACGCCGCCCTCGCCGCCGCGCAGGACCAATTAGCCGTCGCCGAGGGCAATCAGGGACCAAATCAGACCGCCATCGCCAACGCCCAGCAGGCGATCAGCAATGCCCAGAAGAATCAGGCGGCCGTCAAGCAGCAGGCGACGCAGGCGGTGGCGGCCGACCAGAACGCCATTTCAAACGCCCAGCAATCGCTCGCCAACGCCCAGAAGAACCTCGTCGCCACCGAGCAGCAAGTGGCGGCCGCGTTGGCGGCGGACCAGACGGCGGTGGCGAACGCCCAGAGCGCCCTCCAGGCCCAACAGGCAACCGTGGCGAGCGGCACGCCGGTGCAGCAGCAGCAGTTGGCCCAGGCGAAGAATGCCCTGTTCTCCGCCCAGACGGCGCGCGACGCCGCCTGTAATCTGGAGGTCAAGACCAACTCTCAGACCGGCTGCAACGTCGCCAACGCCAACGTCAACACCGCGGAAACGGCGATCAACACGATCCAGGCCCAGGTCCAACAGACCCAGGCCACTGCCCAGCAACAGATCGTGACGGCGCAGAATGCCCTCAAGACGGCCGAGGACGCCGCGACCGCCGACCGCGCCAAGCAGCAGGCCACCAGCCTCACGGCGCAGCAGGCCGTGGCGACGGCGCAGACCGCGCTCAAGACGGCCCAGGACGCTGCTGCCCAGGACGCCACCAAGCAGCAGGCCAACAACGTGGCGGCCCAGACGGCGGTGGACCAGGCGAACGCCTCGCTCAAGTCGGCGCAGGCCGCCTATGCCCAGGCGGTGGCACAGAGCAAGGCCGGCGTCGTGAGCGCCCAGAACCAGATGCAGGCGGCGCAAGCATCCTTGCCGACGACGACGCAGAAAGATGCAGCGGCGATCGCCCAGGCCCAGGGCGCCGTGCAGGCGGCGGTAGCGCAAGTGGCGGCGGCGAACGCCAACCTCGCCAGCGTGACCGCGCCGCCCGCCCCGGCGGACCTGGCGACGGCCGCGGCGCAGATCAAACAGGCGGAGGCGGCGCTGGCCGTGGCGCAAGCAGCCGAAGCGCAGATGACGATCACCGCCCCCTTTGCCGGCGTCGTCAGCGCGGAGCTCCTGCAGGTGGGCGCGCTCGCCAGCCCGACGACGCCGGTGGCGACGCTGGTCAGCAACGACGTCCAGGTGCAGGTCAATGTGGAACAAGCGAACGTTGCCCAGGTCACCGCGGGCCAGGCGGTGGACCTGACCGTGACGGCCTACCCGGGCGTCTCCTTCCCCTCCAAGATCACCCTGGTCTCCCCGGTGGCCGACCCGACGAGCCATTCCTTCCAGACCACGGCAGTCCCCGATCCGGCCGATCCTCGCCTCAAGCCGGGGATGTTCGCCAACGTCGTGATTACGACGCAGGACATCCCGGACGCGGTGGTGGTGCCGACCGGCGCCGTCGTGCAGCAGAACGGTCAGGATGCCGTCTACATCGTGCAGGATAACAAGGCCCAGATGGTGCCGATCAAGACCGGAATTATCACCGACACGATGACGCAGATCGTGAGCGGCATCATTCCAGGAGCGGCCATTGTGACGACCGGCCAGACCACGCTGCGGCCCGGTGAGGCGGTTCGCGTCGTCGCCGGCGCCGGCGCGCCCGGTGCAGCGGGCGGTGGCC
>JAICXR010000538.1 GCA_025980355.1 Chloroflexota bacterium
CCCGGCCTTGGTGGGCAGGACGAAACACTCCGGTTTGGTGACGACGCGCACCTGGCTGAGCGCCAGCGCGTCGTAGATGTCGAGCGAGGTCGCCCGCCCGAGGGCGTTCGGGATGTCGTGGTTGCCGGTGAGCAAGACGGTCGGGATGCCGGCGCGGATCAGGCGCGCCAGCCGGCGGGCAAACTCCCGCTGATAGGTGACATTGGGGTCCTTGGTCCGGTAGGCATCGCCGGCGACCAGCACGGCGTCGACCTGTTCGGCGATGGCGCGGTCCACCACCGCGTCGAGGGCGCATAGGAAATCCAGGACACGGGTGTTCATGCCGGTGGCCGGGTCCAAACGACCGTAATTCTCGACGCCCAGGTGCAGGTCGGCGAAGTGCAGGAAACGGATCACAGGCGGGCGAACCGGGCCATCTTGCTGTCGATCTCCTCCCCCCGGCTGCGTTCGTCGCCGTAGCCGCGCATCTCCGCCCAGAAGTCGGCGTCGTACTGGCGGGTGCGGATGGTGACGGGCATGGGCAGGGCGTGGCCGAGCAGCAGCGCCTGGCCCCGCGTCTCCAGGGTGGCCAGGATGCCGCGCAACTGGGAAGCGCCGCTGATGCCGCCGAGGATGGCGTCGACGTCCTTCTCGTCATCGAGCAGGCAGACGAGGCGGGTGCCGATCTGGGAGAGGACCTCCGAGTCGATGGCCGAAGGGCGCTGGTCGACGACCAGCAAGGTCACGTCGTACTTGCGCATCTCGCGGGCCAGCGTGCCGAAGACGGTGTCGCGCGCCGTGGCCGGGTCCAGGAACTTGTGCGCTTCTTCTATCGTGATCATCAGCGGCCTAGGTTGAGCGGCAGGGTCCTTGGTTGCCATATACCGTTCTTTTTGGGTCACATAGTGCCGGTGAATCGACCTGGTGAGGATATTCGCCACCAGTAAATAGGATAACATGTCGTTGTGGGCGCCGAACTCCAGCACGATGTGCTTGCCGGCGGTGATCGCCGCCAGCATGTCGCGCACCACGCCGTGCGTGCTGCTGCGCGGGGCGTCGCCCAGGCTCTCCCAGGAGCCCTCGGCCGCCGCGCGCTCCTCCCAGTCGATGAAGGGCTTGTCCTTCAGGCGCATGAGCTTGCGGCGCATCGACCCGAGCGAGGCGACGTGGCCGCCGGTGTTCAGGGCGAGCTCCTCCAGTTCCGCCGGCTCCATGTCCAGGAAGCGCGGCAACCATTTGTCGCCGAAGCGCCGTTCCAGCAGGCTGAGCGTTTCCGGGGCGGTGGGGGAGAGGCCGAGCTCCTTGGTGAGCAGGGAGACATCCTCGACCGTGATCTCGGAGGCGGCGATGCGCACTTCGCCGTCGAAGGAGGCTTTGCGGGTCTGGGTGGACTTCGGGTCGAGCGTGTAGATGAGGACCTTCGTGCGGAAGAGTTGCTTGAGCCCCTGCACCGTTCGCGAGCTCGACGTCTCCGACGATCCTTCCCAGCCGTATTCGCTGTGCATGTCGAAGATCAGGTTGGAGCAGACGTCCTTCTTGATCAGGCCGGCCAGGATCAGGCGGGTGAGGAAGCTCTTGCCGGTGCCGGTCTTGCCGAAGACGCCGTTGGAACGCTCGATGAAGCGGTTCAGGTCGAGGCAGAGCGGCACGTCGTTGTCCAGCGGCATGCCGATGCTGAAGTGGTTGGGATGCTCCTGGTCGTCGGCGCCGAAGACGGTCCGGAAGTCGCCATCGCCGGCATCCAGCTCCGCCGAAAAGTGGCCGGGGATGGTGCGCACCGGCTGTGGCCCTTCCGCGCCCAGCGCGCCGCCGCGCGGCAACATCAGCATCGGGGCGATCGCCACCGTGCCGTAGGTCGCGCTCCCGGCGAGGACCTGGCGCACAAAGGGATTGGATGGCGGGTCGGCCAGCAGGCGCTGGTCGCTCAGGTGGAGCTCGATGTCGGTGATGAGCGAGAAATAGCGGTGTTGCAGCCCCTCGATGACGACGAACTTGCCGACCCGCATATCCTCGACGGCGTCGGGACACGCCAACTTGGCGACGAGCCCTTCACTGAGCGAGCCCTGGACGACGACGCCGATCTGCTTCCCCTCGCTCATGCCTCGGCCTCCCGGGGCGCGATGCGCTGCAGGATCAGCAGCAGCCGCTGGTAGTCGGCGGACAGCAGCGCCGCCACCGCCCGTCCGGCGCCGAGGAGGTAGTCGAAGGCGTTATTCCGCGCCGCGGCGCTCTCGCGGATCGCCGCGGCGACCAGCTCGATGCTCCCATCGGCGTCGGCCAGCACCGCCGCCAGGTAGTC
>JAICXR010000480.1 GCA_025980355.1 Chloroflexota bacterium
GGGGGCGCGAATTGCCACACCACCAACGGCGACGCTGGAAAAGCTGGGCGATGCCAACCTGACGGTAAAAGATCCCAACGAGGATATTCGTGGGCGCAAGGTGATCGACAAGAACGGGGACGATGCCGGCACCGTGGACGATCTGCCGATCGACAGCCAGGAACAGAAGGTACGCCTCACGGAGGTCGGGTCGGGCGGTTTCCTGGGTATGGGCCAGACCAAAGTGCTGGTCCCCATCGACGCGAGTACCCGAAATAGCGACGACGCGGTGCATATCGACCACACGCGGGAGCACGTGGCGCGGGCGCCGCGCTACGACCCGGCGCTCACTGCCGACCAGCAGTACTGGGGCGGCATCTACAACTACTACGGCTACGGGCCGTTCTGGGGCGTCGGCTACACGTACCCTGGCTACCCCTATTTCTGCTAACCCTTTCGCTCGCCCGTCGGCACGCCGGTGACGAACTCGCTGCTCACCGCCGTCATCTACGCGCTGATCCCGTCGATCGTCGCCGTCATCGCCACCGTCGTTGCCACATTCTGGTCGGTCGGCGGAGCGATCCGCAGCGCCCTCTTGCACTTCGCCGCCGGCGTGGTGTTCGCCGTGGTCGCCGTCGATTTGCTGCCGGGGATCGCGCAGGAGCAACGGCCGATCTGGGTGATCATCGGATTCACGGCGGGCGTCGCCCTCATGCTCCTGGTGCGCTGGCTGGACAAAGGCGGCGCGCCGGGGAATGAGGACGAGCAGGCCGTGCGCGCCGCGGAGAAAAAGGCCCGCGAGGGACGCTGGCCGGTAAGTCTGCTGGCCGGGGCGGCGGTAGACCAGGTCGTCAGCGGCTTGCTCCTCGGGATCAGCATCGCCGCCGGGGCGAAAGTGGGCGTCCTGCTGACCTTCGCCATGACCGTCGAAGACCTCACCTTCGGCCTCGCCATCGTCGCCATCCTCGCCGCGGCGGCGACCAGGTGGCAGATGATCGCGACGAACGCCGGCCTTGGCCTGCTCTTTACCGTCATTACGGTCGCGGCCGCCGCCTTCTTGCCGGCACACTCGACGAGCCTCAGCACCCTCATCCTGGCCTTCGGCTCGGCGGCGCTGCTGTTCGTCGTGACCGAGCAGTTGCTGGTCAAAGCGCACAAGCAACCCGATGCACCGCTCCTCGCCGCCAGTTTCTTCGTCGGCTTCCTCCTCCTGCTGATCCTGGATATGGTCGGTTGAGCGCCGCTCCCTGGCCCCGAACCTGCAAAGGCGACAAGAAAGCAGCGGAGTAGAAACGACGGAGATAGGATGTGGACCAGCAAAACACGAATATTGCCAAAGGGATCGGACCGAGCGAACGCGTCGCCGTGTACCAGGTGCCGGACGACGAGATGGCCACCGGCAGTACCCTGGGCGGTCCCAAGATGACCCTGACCATCAAGGCCACCGGGGCCATCGCCACGGTCTACAGCCCGACCGTGGGCGAGACCTTAGTCGGCACGGTCGTGCTCCGCCATTACGATGAGCGCCTGGACATGCGTCTCGGCCAGTCCCATCCCGGCACTTTCGTCATCCATCCCGAACACCAGGAGCATGTCTTCACGTTGGACGGCGGCCTTGACGTGCATGAGGATATCTTCGTACTCAGCAGCCAACCGCCGGGCGGTAAGGCGAGCGATCCGCCGGCCGCCTACTACACGGTCGAGCTGCACAACACCACCGACGAGACGCTGTTGATTGCCACCTATGCCTTCATCCAATTGCGCGGCGAGACGGCACACGACGTGGTCACCGCCTTCGATGAGGAGTTGAACGCGCTGCTCGCCTGGAATGCCGGGCAGCCCGACAACGTTCGCGTCGTCGGCTGCTCCGTCAAACCGCGCAGCTACGAAGCGACCCTCGACGCCGGGAAGGCCGTGGCGGAACGCTCGCCGGGGCTCCTTTCCGGTCAGACCGGTGAATCGACCAATCCGCTCGGCGTGCTCCACGTCGTCCATCAGATCCGCCCGCGGCAACGCGCGCGTTTTGCCTTCCGGATCAGCTTTTCCAACGACGGCCGGCGGGCGGCGCGGGACGCCTACCGCGCGTGCCCAGAGGCGGACCGGGCGCTGCAGGCGACCCGGGCATGTTACTCGTCGATCCTCTCGCAATCGCGCGTCATCACGCCCAATCCCGTGGTGAACCGCGGCGTGCTCTGGGCCAAGGCCAACATGCTGCGCGTCATGACCCACGCGCCGACCGGCTGGTGCTTCGTCAACGATCCGGGTCGCTCCAACAATAGTGTGGGCCGCGATACCGCCTGGTTTGCCTATGGCGCGGATTGCCTGGTGCCCGAGTTTGCGCGGGAGTCACTCCTCGCCTACGTCCGTTTGCAGGAGAAGAACGGCAAGATCATTGAGTACTACGACATTCGGAACAATAAGACGGAAGACTACGGACTGAACATCAATGACAACACACCCTTGCTGATCCTCGCCCTCTGGCACCATTACACCACCACCGGCGATATGGAGTTCCTCAAGGAGGTGTACCCCGCCGCCGCCAAGGCCGCCCGCTACATTGTCTCCCAGGAGAACGACCAGGGCCTGGTCTGGTGTACGGCAACCGGCACCTCCGATTGGGGGATCGTCGGCTGGCGCAACGTGATCAAGAACTACCGGCTCTCCGGCGCGACGACGGAAGTGAACTCGGAGTGTTACGCCGCCCTCCGCACCATGACGCACATGGCGCGGGTGCTGGGAAAACACCGGGAGAGCGCCGA
>JAICXR010000435.1 GCA_025980355.1 Chloroflexota bacterium
ACCCGGCCAATCGGGGACGCAGGCGGCCTGTGACGCCGCGAACGCCCAGGTCAACGCCGCCCAGTCCGGCGTCGACGCCGCCACCGCCAATATCAATAAGCTCAGGCAATCGGCCACCGGCCCGGACCTGGCGAAGGCCCAAGCGGCGGTGCAGAGCGCCCAGGCGGCGCTGAACCTCGCCCAGCACCCGTACACCGCGCAAGACCTGGCCCAGGAGCAGGATGCCGTGAAGACGGCGGAGCAGAGCCTGGCGCTCGCCAAGGCGCCCGGTTCCCCCCAGGACGTCGCCAAGGCCCAGGCGGCGGTGCAGAGCGCCCAGGCCGCGCTCAATCAGGCCCAGCACCCGGCCACTGCCCAGGACCTGGCCCAGGCCCGTGACGCGGCGAATCAGGCGCAGGCGGCGGTGACCCAGGCCGAACAGAGCCTGGCCCTGGCGCAACATCCCTACACCCAGCAGGACGTCGACCAGGCGAAGCTGGCGGTGGAGAACGCCCAGCAGAGCCTGAGCCTGGCCCAGCAACCCTACACCAAGGAAGATATCCAACAGGCCCAGGCTGCGGTGAGCCAGGCCCAGGCTGCCGTGGATCAAGCGCAGGAGACGGTGAAGGAAGCAACGGTCACCGCGCCGGTGACCGGCGTCGTGACGGAGACCGACGTCTCGGCCGGCGCGCTCGTGACCACCGCCACGACGCTCTTCACCCTCGCCAGCCAGGACGTCGACGTCGTGGTGGCGGTGCCGGAAGCGAACGTGACCGGCGTGCAGGTCGGGACGGCCGCCCAGATCGTCGCCGGCGACAAACCGGCGATGGCCGGCAAGGTAACGAGCGTGGCACCGTCCGCCGATCCTAAGAGCCGGGCGTTCCAGGTCAAGGTCACACCGGCCGACCCCGCCGCCCTCAAGGCGGGCACCTTCGCGACGGTGACGCTGACGACGGCCGAGCACGCCAACGTACTGGCCGTACCGAAGGCGGCGGTCGTGCAACGGTCAGGCCAGAACGTCGTATTCGTGGTGTCGAACGGCGTGGCGAAGGCAACGCCCGTCACGTTGGGCCTCGCCAACACCACCTTGACTGAGGTCACCAAAGGTCTGACCGCCGGTAGCCAGGTGGTGTCGCAGGGCCAGGACACGCTCGTCGACGGCGACCACGTCAGCATCGCGAAGACGGGCTGAGGCGGCGTATACTTGGCGGGCGGCTCCGGCGGCGTGCGAGCATGATCTAGGTCGCCTCGGGCCGCTGGCGGATCGAGTAAAGGAGACAACGACGATGGCCGACCAGCCGAAGGCGCCCGTTGGGTATAACGACACCCCGTTTATCCCCGGTTCCAAGTACCGGGTCCACGACAGCGACCGGCCCCAACCGGCGATTGTGACGCCCGGCGAGCACGGCAGCCCCCCCTCCGACGCCGTAGTGCTCTTCGACGGGACGAGCCTTGCCGCCTGGCAAAGCGTCAAAGGCGGGGCGGCGGGCTGGAAGGTCGAAAACGGCTACATGGAGGTCGTCCCGAAAAGTGGCGACATCCGCACGGAACAAGAGTTCGGCGATTGCCAGCTGCACGTGGAGTGGGCAGCGCCGGCCGACGTCAAGGGCGATAGTCAGGGGCGCGGCAATAGCGGCGTCTTCATGATGGGCCGCTACGAAATCCAGGTGCTCGACTGCTACGACAATCCCACCTACGCGGACGGCACGGCGGCGGCCATCTACGGCGAGTTCCCGCCGCTGGTGAATGCCTGCCGCAAGCCCGGCGAGTGGCAGGTCTACGACATTATCTGGACGGCGCCCCGCTTCAACGGCGCGCAGTTGGCCGCGCCCGCCTACCTGACCATGCTCTTCAACGGCGTGCTGGTCCACAACCACCAGGCCTTGATCGGCCCGACCTCGCACCGGAGAGTCGTGCCCTGGGAGGCGCATCCGCCGGTCGGTCCGCTCCGTCTCCAGGACCACAACAACCCGATGCGTTTTCGCAATATCTGGTACCGGGCGCTCACGGCGGAGTAGCGAGGCGCCGCCGACATTGGTGCGCCGATTGCTAGCACGGTAGCAGCGTTGCGCCGGCATCGCCGGCCCGCAGGGAGGGAGTCATCAGCGCCATGTACGTGTCACGTCTATCGTTCAGTGTGCAGCCGGGCCGGACGCACGAGGTGGAGGAGGCGCTGGCCAAGCTCGCCGGCTTGGTGCGCCAGGCCGGCGGCGGCAACACGCGTATCCTCCGCACCAGCTACGCCTCATTGGGGGCGCCCGATCTCCAGTTCGAGCAGGAGGCGGAAAACCTCGCCGCCCTCGAGGACGGCATGCAGCAGGTCATGGCCATGCCGGCCTTTCAGCAGTGGAGCGCCAGCGTCACGCCGGCCCTCCTGCATTCGCCGAAGCGCGAACTCTTCCGGGTCGCCGGCTGAGAGCGCTGCCAATAGGTTCGCTTCGGGCCGCGACCGCGGTCCCGGCTCGTCTGAGCCGCATAGACGCTAGTCGGCGCCATCGACCGGCCGCCGTCCGGCGACCCAGGCGTCGAAGACGAATCGCGATGCCCGGCGGAAGAGTGCACGAACGGCCGCGTCGTCAGTAATCTCGCTAGCGAGCAAGCACACGACGAAGGCGCGATCATAGGCATACACCAACCCGACGTCGTGGCGAACACCCGTGACGTTGCCGCCTTTGTGGGCCACGCGCACGAGGGGAGCGGCGCCGACCAGCGCCGCGGAACGGTCGGGCAGGTTCGCCGAGAGCTCGTCGGCGGCTTGTTGTTGCAGGAGGATCTCCACCATCCGCTCGCATGCCCAGCGGGAGATGATGGCGCCGCCGGCGTTCTGTTCCAACAGGCGTCCCATATCGGCGGCGGTGACGCTATTGCGCCCGGCGATGGCGACCGGCTGGACCATGAGCAGGTTGTAGAGGTGCGTATCGTGGAGGCCCCAGTCGGCAAACGAGCGGTTCAACTGCTCAAGGCCGAGGAGGTCGATCAACAGGTTGGTTGCCGTGTTATCGCTGACACAGATCATCAGACGGAGCAGGTCCCACACGCTGAGCGCCACGCCGGGTGATAGCAGTTGCATGCTGCCGGAGCCGCCGACGCGGTCGGACTCGCGCATCACCAGCGTCTGTTCGAGAGCGATCTGCCCCGTCAGCGCCTGGCGGAAGGCTTCGACCATAATCGGCAGCTTGATGACGCTGGCGGCGTAGTGTA
>JAICXR010000218.1 GCA_025980355.1 Chloroflexota bacterium
GGCGGACCCCCAGAAGTCCTACTGGCGTGTTATGAGGCACGGGCCGGGCCGCAGACCGCGGCCTGCGGCCCGGCCCCGGTCTTGCGGCGCGGGCTCCGCAATGTGTGCTATATTCTGCGCGGCTAGTGCCTCGCCAGTATGGCGCGGGGGTGATTCCCACTCTACACTGGTAGGGCGCATCCGGGGGGGGATGCCCCGTAGGGCATGGAATTGGCAGCTTCCTGGACAGCAGGGAGGATTCGGGAGTGGCAAGAGGCGATGGCACATAGCATACCGTTGACCAGCGGCGACATTTCGCGGCGGCGCACCCTGGCGGCCGGCATTTTCGGTCTCGGCGGCCTGATCGGTGCCGTCTACATCGTGGCGATTCTGCGCTACTTGATCCCCCTGGGCAATTCCGGGGACACCGGGTTCGAGGACGTGGGTCCGACGTCGCAGTTCAAGCCGGAGCTGCCGATGCGCGTGCCGCTGGGCGTCGACCCTTCGGGCAAGAACGCCACCGGCGGCGCCTGGGTCATCCAGCACAGCGCGACGGAATATACCGCCTTCGATATGCACTGCACGCACCTGAGCTGCCCGTATAACTGGACGTCGCCCACGTCGACCGAGGGCGTCTTCGCCTGCCCCTGCCACGGCAGCGTCTTCGCCAAGGACGGCAGCGTCATCAACGGTCCGGCGTTTATCCCGTTGCGCAAGCGGGCGGTGCGTGTGCAGGGCAACAACCTGACGGTAGGGGGACTCACCTAGCGGGGCGCGTTGCCCACCCAGCCGGGTGTACATTAAGCGGAAGGTAGGGGACATGGCGACCATCGAACGGCGGCCCCGGCGGCGGGAGGCCCTGATCGACTTCATACCCTTGGTGCGTTGGGCGGATGAACGCGGCGTGGGCATCCACCGTCCATTGGCGGAGTTCCTGCTCCACCCGGTCGACCGCTTTTCCAACCTGTTGGACCTCGCCGGCGAGGTGACCCTCTTTTTGTTCATCAACCAGTTGATCACCGGCGTCATGCTGGCGATCTTCTACCGGCCGACGACGACCGACGCCTTCAGCAGCCTGCAAAGCATCACCTACGTGGTGCCGGCCGGCGCCTGGCTGCGCGGGCTCCACGTCTACGGCGCCAGCGCCATGGTCATCACCGTCTTCATCCACATGTGCCGGGTCTTCTGGTATGGCGGCTACAAGAAGCCGCGCGAGATCACCTGGGTGTTGGGCGTGATCCTGCTCCTCTGCACGTTGGCGCTGTCGTTGACCGGCTACCTCCTGCCGTGGAACCAGGAAGCCTACTGGGCGACCATCGTGGCCACCCAGATCCCCGGCTACACGCCGTTCATCGGCGGCTGGGTGGTGTCGTTGCTGCGCGGCGGGGCCGACCTCACCGGCGCCACCATCACCCGTTTCTACGCCGTCCATATGTTGATCATCCCCGGTATCTTGATGGGGGTCCTGATCTTCCATCTGGCGCTCGTGATCCGCCAGGGTGTCTTCTTCCTGACTGAGGAGGCGATGTAGTATGAGCACCACCACGACCGAAACGCCCGCTCCGGGCGCCGATCGTTTCGCCCGCCGCCAGCGCAGTTGGGACGGGGTGCCGGGCGTTCCCGCCGCCGGCGCGGTGGTCCCCGCTCCGGACGCCGAGGCTAGAGACAGGGATCTCCGAACGACGGTCGTCGGCGAACACCTGCGACCGGGTCTGCGCGGCAGTTTCTTCCCCGACGCCGTCTTTCAGACCACGGTCGTCGTCCTCGTTATTTTCTTCATCCTGCTCCTCATTACCTACCTCTTCCCACCTACGGTCGGCTCACCGGCTGACCCGCTCAACCAGGAGCACTATCTGCCTCGCCCCGCCTGGTACTTCTACTTCCTGTTCCAGATCCTGGAAATGATGAAGGGTCCGATCCTCGTGCCGATCGGCACCTTCTTCCTGCCGAACATCGCCATGCTGGCGCTGCTTCTGCTGCCCTTCTACGACCGCAACCGGCACCGCAAGATTTGGAAGCGTCCCCTGGCCATCGTCTTCTTCGGTGGCTCCATGCTGTTCATCGTCGTCACGACGATCATGAACGTCGTGCAAGCACCGGCCCAGCCGACGCAGAACAATCAGAACCACGCGCCGCCCCAGAACGGCCAGCAGACGGAGGTCGGCGGGACCTATCTCACCTGGTAGGGTACGGCGATGACCGGACAGGGATGCGACGGGAAGATGACCGCACCATGGCGGGCCTGGTCACGGTGCAGTGGCGGAGCCGAACCACATGAATAGCGATGTCGTCCTCGTCGCCCCCGTCCGCACCGCGATTGGCCGTTACCAGGGCGGTTTCCAGGCCACACCGGCGGCGGACCTCGGTGCGGCGGCGATTGCCGCCAGCCTCGAACGGGCGAATGTCGCGCCGGACGAGGTCGATGAAGTGATCATGGGCTGCGTGGGCCAGGTCGGCGACGACGCCTTCAACGCCCGCCTCTGCGCCCTCAAAGCCGGGTTGCCGGTGACCAGTCTGGCCTACAACGTCAACCGGCTCTGCGGTTCCGGCCTCCAGGCGATCAACTCGGCCGCCATGGAGTTGCTGACCGGTCAGGCGCGCGTCGTCGTGGCGGGTGGCGACGAGAATATGACGATGCAGCCCTACCTGCTGCCGAAGGCCGGCCTGGGGCAACGCTACGGCAACGCCACCCTGGTGGACGGGACCCAATCGCTGGTCACCGACCCGTTCGGCCGCTACGCCATGGGCTGCACGGCGGAGCGCGTGGCCGAACGCTTCGCTGTCTCCCGTGCCGACCAGGACGCCTTCGCCCTGGAAAGTCAGCGCCGCACGGCCGCGGCGATGGCGGCGCACGCCTTTGATGAGCAGATTATCCCGGTGTCGGTCCCGCAGGGGAAGGGCGAGCCGGTGGTGATCAACCGAGACGAGCATCCGCGTCCCGACGTCACCGCCGAGCGGCTTGCCAGGTTGCGCCCGGCCTTCCGCGAGGGCGGTAGCGTGACCGCCGGCAACTCCAGCGGCATTAACGATGCGGCGGCCGCGGTCGTGCTGATGCGTCAGACGGAGGCCGACGCGCGCGGCTGCCGGCCCATGGGCCGCCTGGTCGCTTGGGCGGTGGCGGGCGTCGAGCCGGAGATCATGGGCGTTGCCCCGATCACGGCGGTGCGCAAACTGCTCGCCAGGGCCGGGATGGCGCTCGGCGATGTCGACCTGATCGAGCTCAACGAAGCCTTCGCCGCCCAGTCCGTCGCCGTCATCCGCGCCCTGGACGCCGATCCGGAGAGGGTCAACGTCAACGGCGGCGCGATCGCCCTCGGCCATCCCGTGGGCGCCACCGGCGCCATCCTCGCCACGAAACTCCTCTACGAGCTGCAGCGCCGCGACAAAGAATGGGGGATCGTCACCCTCTGCATCGGCGGCGGCCAGGGCCTCGCCAGCCTGTTCCAGCGAGTGTGAAGGCTAGCCGGTCTCCCACCTTCACGCCGCCGGGCGGCGCCAGGCGCGGCGCGGGAGCAGATTGCGCCCGGCGGCCAGGAGACGGCGCTCGACTTCGACCAGCCCGGCCTCGATCGCGCTCTCCGCGCCGCAGTTCGGGTTGAGGGTGTTGTCGTCGATGCCGTCGTGGCAGCGTCCCTCCGATCGGTGGTACAGGGGACGCCCGGCCGCGTTCTCGCCGTCGAACCAGGCGAAGAGGTGTTCCAGCCAGACGGCATATTTCCGCTTTCCCGTCAGCGCGTAGAGCGCGCCGAGGCCGCGGCAGCAGGCGGCGACATCGTAGGCACAGAGCGCCTCTTGCTCGCGCGCGGGATAGGTGCGGTAGGGCCCTTCCAGCGCCTGGCGGCGCAGCAGCCGCTGGGCCGTGGCCTCCGCCGCGGCCAGGTAGGCAGGCTGGTCGAAGTAGCGCGTGGCGGCCACCAGTGCCGTCACCTGGTCGTAGCCCCAGAGGTGCACCTCTCGCTCGCCGCGACGATGGACCAGGTAGCCGTTCTCCTGCGCCACGACGATCTTCTCGGCGAGGGCCCGCGCGTCCGCCTCCAGGGCGGCGTCGGGTGAACGCTGCAGGTAGCTGAGCGCGGCCTGAAGCAGAATCGCCGCCAGGTCCGTGGCCGGGGCGGTGCGGGTCGGCCAGCCGCGCTGGAAGGCACGCTGATACCGCTGATCGCCGGTGATCTGGTAGGCCACGGCGAGCGCCAGGAGGGCACGAGCCGTCCAATGGCCACCGCCCGGGTATGACGTCACGCCGGTCAGGTTGCGCCGGCCGTCCCAATCGGCGATGAAGTTGCAAAAGCGGCCATCCGCCAATTGCATATACTCCACGAAGGAGAGCCAGCGTTGGGCAATTTTCAGACCGACCGGGACGCCGTCGAGCTGATGCAGCCGCAGGGCCAGCAGGGCGGCCCGCGCCACGTCGTCGACGCAGGCGACGCCTTCAAAGCCGGATTCGGCGGCCGGCGTTTCCTGCAAGCCGCCCTGCTCCCGCTCCGCATAGATGGCAATGCCCCAAACGCCCGGCTGATCGCCGACCTGATGGGAAAGCCGCACCAGATGCAGCAGCGGCTCCATGCCCGACGGCGTGTCGCTCGGCGCTGGTTGGGTAGTCATGCAGTATTGAACCTCCCATTATGTCTTGTCTCTTGGCAGTATAACAAAGCAAAGAAACAATAATCGTGCCAGGCGGGATGACGCGGGGGCAAAACTGACGGCGCGTCGCCGAGCGACGCAAGGCTAAACCCTGGGAGTCGCGGTCAAAAAGTGCTCGGGGCTTCTGCAGAGGACCGGGAGGAAGCGCGCTGGGCGGGAGAGGCGTGTCACTCGCCCGGCGCGTAGCCGCTACCGTGCGCTCATCGCCGGGACGCGGGCGAAAAGCTTCACCATCTCCCGGTTGAAGGCGGGAAGGTCGCTTGGCTGGCGGCTGGTGACCCAGTTGCCGTCCACGACGACGTCCTGATCCACCCAGTGCGCGCCGGCATTCCGCAGGTCGTCCTGGATCGTGTGATAGCTGGTGAGTGTGCGCCCCTTGACCAGGCCAGCGGAGACGAGCTCCCAGGGCGCGTGGCAGATGACCGCCATCGGCTTGCCGGCGCTCTGGAAGGCGCGGAGGAACTGCTGCACCTCCGGCACCATGCGCAGCGCGTCGGCGTTCATCGCCCCGCCCGGCAACTGCAGCGCGTCATAGTCGTCGGGTCGCACCTCCTTGAGGGTGTGGTCCACCTTCATCGCTACGCCCGGCTTATCGTGCTGCACGCCTTTGACCTCGCCCGCCCTATTCGAGATGATGTCGACCTGGGCGCCGGCCTCTTTCAGCGCCTTGACCGGCTCCGTCAACTCGGACTGCTCAAACCCATCGGTGGCGATGATCGCCACGCGCTTCCCGGAAAGCTCTGCCATGCTGCTGCCTGTTCCCTTCTCTGGAGCTCTCGCAACGCGGAAGCGTGCGGGCGCAACCATGCCGCGCCATAGTCAAGAGCGGGCATATTCTGTGCCAGCGGCGCCGGCGGTGCATGCACCGCCGGCGCCGCTCGTCGATCGGCAACCGCCTCACGCCGCCTTGCGGGTTGCGGTATCCTCTCCCACGACGACGTCCTGCAGGACGCTGCCGCGCATGAGGAGCAGCGGCAGGTGGCCGTCGGGACGGCCGGCCAGGGCGTCGGCGAGCGCCGCGCCATCCGGTGTTTGGCGGCGGTCCACGGCCAGCACGATGTCGCCGATGGTGACGCCTGCCGTCTCCGCCGGGCTGCCGGCGCGGATGCCGACCACGAGCACACCCCGCTGGAACTGGTTGCCTGCTTGCGCCGCCTGGGCGGGGGCCAGTTCCACGTCTTGCACCTCGATGCCAAGGCGGGGACGGCTTTCGCCCGCGCCGAGCAGGCGCGCGACGAGGTGGCTCGGCACCGCCAGGCCCATGCCGCCGGCGACCATGGCGTTGATGCCCACCACGCGGCCACGGGCGTCCGCCAGCGGTCCGCCGGAGTTGCCGGGACCCAGCCGGACGTCGGCCACCACCAGCTCGCGGCCACCGCCCCGCGGTGCCGGGCGATGCGCGTTGCTCACCACGCCGACCGTCAAGGCGCCGCGGACGCCGAAGGGATGGCCCACCGCCAGCACCAGCTCGCCGGGCCGCAAGGTGCGCGCGTCGCCGATGCTTGCCGGTATTAAATCGAAGGCGGGGATGCGCAGGACGGCGAGGTCGTTCCGGGGATCGCGGGCGGTGACGGTAGCCCGGAAGTTCCGACCGTCGGCGAGGATCACCTCTGCCTGGTCCC
>JAICXR010000594.1 GCA_025980355.1 Chloroflexota bacterium
ACTGGTTCGCGATCGTCGACGAGCTGCCGGCGGCGGCGCGACGGGTGCGTTTCTGGGACCTCGCCGCGACGGAGGCGCGGGCGGGGGCCGACCCGGACTGGACCTGCGGCGCCTTGCTGGCGGAACGGGACGGGCACTTCTGGCTTTGCGACCTCCGCCGGACGCGGGCGACGCCGCAAGGGGTGGAGGCGCTGGTGCGCCAGACGGCGGAGCTGGACGGGCGGGAGGTCGACATCTGGATGGAGCAGGAGCCGGGCAGCGCCGGGGTGAAGGTGATCGACGACTACGCCCGGCGGGTGCTGATGGGCTGGAGCTTCCGGGGCCACCGCTCCACCGGCAGCAAAGAGGTGCGCGCCAACCCATTCAGCGCCGCCGCCGAAGCCGGCAACGTGCTGTTGTTGCGCGGGGCGTGGATCGGCGAGTTCCTCGACGAAGCGGAGAGCTTCCCCAACGGCCAGCACGACGACCAGATCGATGCGGTGAGCGGCGCCATGGCGATGCTGACGACGAACAACGACGTGGCGAGCTTCCTGGCGGCGATGCGGGGGACGGGTGGATGAGGGGGACCGAAGGGAGCATCAATGCTGGACTGGGTGCGGGCGCAACAGGAAAAGGGGAGCAGCCTGAGCAAGGCGGGGAGCGGGGGACGCGGCGGGTCCAGCGCCCGCTCGCTGGCGGCGGAGGCGGCGCGGCTGGGCGCTGAGCGCGCCGGCCAGGAGTTCGGCCGGGCGGGGACCGGCGCCGACGGGAATGCCGGGCAGTTCGGGCCGGGGACGCCGCTGGCGGCGGAGCCGCTGGATGCCGGCGGTCAGCCGCGGGCCTCCGCCTACCGGACCGGCTGGAACCTGCCGGGGCTACCCGGCGAAGGGCGGCCGCTGGACTTCTCCACGCTACGGCAACTGGCGGACACCTACGACCTGCTGCGCAAGGCGATTGAGATTCGCAAGGACGAGCTGTGCTCGCTGCGCTTCGACGTGGTGGCGCGAGACACGGACCGGCGGCGGGCGCGGCAGGTGATCAAGGATCAGCAGGCAAAGATTGCGACGATCCGGGAGTTCTTCGCCTTCCCGGACCGCCATCACACCTGGCAGACGTGGCTGCGGCGGGTGCTGGAGGACTATTTCGTCATCGACGCCGTCACGATCTGGAAACAGCGGACGCTGGGCGGCGGGCTGCACGGTCTCCGTCTGTTGGACGGCGCGACGATCAAGCCGCTCTTGAGCGTGCAGGGCGACACGCCGTTGCCGCCCGACCCGGCCTTCCAGCAGTACCTCTACGGCGTGGCGCGGGACTCGTTCCGGGCGGACGAGCTGATCTACGCGCCGAAGAACCGGCGCAACCACACGCCGTACGGCTTTTCGGCGGTGGAGCAGTTCCTCTGGCACATCAACGAGGCGCTGCGCTACGGGCGTTTCCGGCTCGACTTCTTCAGCGACGGCACGTTGCCGGAGGGGGTGGCGGTGGCGCCGCCGGGGACGGACGCCCGCCAGTTGCGGGAGTTGCGAGAATGGTGGGACGGCATCATGGCCGGCGACACACGGGCGTTGCACAAGCTGCAATGGGTGCCGGCCGGGACGAGCTTTCACGCCTTCAAGACCTTCGAGTTCAGCGTGGAGTTTGCGCACTGGTTGGCGGAGGTGACCTGCGCGGCGCTGGATGTGACGCCCCAGGAAATGGGTTTCGCGCCGGAACGGGGCGGGCTGGGCGGCAAGGGCTACGCCGAGG
>JAICXR010000414.1 GCA_025980355.1 Chloroflexota bacterium
ACGGCGACCACGGCGTCTACCACCAGCAGCGCCGCGGCGGCGGCCGCGCCGACGCCCAAGGCGACGGCTCAACCGACGGTCGGTGCCAATGAAATGCAGTTGTGGGAACCGGGCTGGGATACGAACCAGTCGATCGTCAAGGGCTACGCGGCGGCGCTGGACGCCCTCACGGCGAAGAACCCGAAAGTCGCCACCGTCATCCTCAGCGAAGCTCCCTATCCCGACAAGTTCCTGACGGCGTCCGCCGGCGGGACGCCGCCCGACCTCATCCTGCTGGTCCCGGAACAGGACCTTGCCTACAAGCAATTGATCAAGAGTCTCGATTCGTATATGCAGACCGCCAAAGTGAACCCGGCCGATTTCACGGCCGCCGGGATGGAGCAGACCGCCTACAAGGGGCACCAGTACATGCTGCCGCTGGAGGTGGACCCGAACTTCCCGCTCGTCTACAACAAGGCGCTCTTCCAGCAAGCGGGGATCGACAAGCCGCCGACGACCATGAGCGAGGTCGACGACGACAACCAGAAGCTTTTCCGGAAGAACGGCCAGGAGATCGCCCAACTGGGCATGTTGCCGCCGTGGGCGACCTACGGTTCCACCAACGCGCTGTACACCTACTTCTTGATGTTCGGTGGGGGTTGGTACGACCCGAGCGACCAGAACAAGCTGGCGTTGACGCAGGCGGGGAATGTCAACGCGCTGACCTGGATGAAGAAATACGCCGATCAGTTCGGCGGTTACGAGGCCATCCAGAACTTCGCCAAGACCTATGGCAAGCAGGGGTATCCCGACGGCATGGGGCATGGCTTGCTGGGCATGGGGCCGATGGTGTCGGCCAACTACACGACGGCGCTGGCCACCGCCAAAGGGACGGCGATGGCCGACGCCTTCGCCCTCAGCCTGATGCCGGTCGCCCAGGGGGTCAAGGCGGACCCGGCCTGGGTCGGCGGGTGGGCGATCGGCATCCCCACGGGGGCGAAGCGGCCGGATGACTCCTGGACGGTCCTGGAGTGGTTGGCGGCATCGCCGGAGGGGACGGATACCTGGGCGGAGATCAACGGCTTCCTACCCGGCTACGCGAAGTCGCCCTACTTCACGAAGCACGCCAATGACCCGGCGGTGGGGGAGTACATCACGGTGCTGAAGGGCGCCCAGCACCCGCACTCCGTGTACCGGCTCGGCTGGTCCGACATCCCGGCCAAAGCGTTCGATGACCTCCTGCTGAACACGGTGCAGGGGAAGACCGACATCTCGACGGCGCTGCAGCAGTTCGAGACGGTGGTGACGGGCGTGCTGAAGCAATACCCGAGCGCGTAGCCTAGCGCGCCCGCGCGCGTTGGCGCTCGACGAGCGTGTCGTAGGGCAGGCTGGGGATGCAGTGCCGGAAGGGATCGGCGACGCCGGTGGACGGGGCGGCGTGCTGGAGCCGGCGCTGCATCCGGGCGCTCAGGTCGGCGACCACCTCCGGATGCTCGCCGGCCGCGTTGTGTTCGTCCGTATCGTCGGCGGCGCGGTGAAACAACAGCAGGGCGGGATCGCGGGGGCGGCCCTGAAAGTCGGGGATCGGCGCACCGTGCTCGGTCTGGGTGATTGGCTCGATCAAGCGCCATTCCTTCGTGACGATGCCGTGGCTGACCTGACGCGTCGCCTCCCCCAACGGGGCATCGTCGCGCACCGGGTGGCCGCCCTGCAAAAGGGGCAGGAGGCTGTGGCCGGCCATCGCGTCCGGCGTTATGGCGGGCAGGTGGAGCAGGTCGAGGATGGTGGGCGTCACGTCCATGCTGGACGCCAGCCCCGAGATGACGGTCCCGGACGGGATGACGCCCGGCAGGCGCATGCAGAGGGCGCAACGGGTGACGGCGTCGTGGAGGGTGTGGTGATCGAAATGGAGACCGCCCTCGCCGAAGGCCTCGCCGTGATCGGAGAGGAAGATGACCAGCGTGTTCTCGCGCAGGCCGGGGGCGTCGAGGGCCGCCAGGAGCCGGCCGACCTGCTGATCGAGGAATGCAATTTCGCCGTCGTACTGGGCGATGACGTAGTCGCGGTCGGTGACGCCGTCCCGCCAGAGGTCGCCGAGCAGCAGGGGCGTCAGCGGGTCGTCCGGCGCGACCAGGCGGCGCAGCGAGGTGTTCGCCGGGTCCCGTTCGTCGCCCCGGTAGAAACGCCGCCGGAATTCCGGCGGCGGTGCGTAGGGCGTGTGGGGGTCGAAGTAGTGGATGAACAGGGCGAAGGGCGCGTCGCTCTGTTGCTCCAGCTTCAGCAGGTCCAGCGCCCAGGTGGTGAGTTTCGCCGCCTCGCCGCTGCCCGGGGTATAGCGGTAGACGCGGAAGTAATCGAAGCCCCGGGCGAACCAGGTAGGGCCGGCCTGCATCGACATCATGCTGTCGATGGCGGCGCTGACATAGCCGGCGTCGTGCAGGCGTTGGGCCAGCATCGGCACGTTCGGCCGCAGTTGGCGGGTGCCGGAATGGGCGAGGATGCCGTGGTAGAGGGGGTCAACGCCCGTGAGCAGCGTCGTGAAGGCCGGATGGGTCGGAATGTGCGCCGCCTGGTAGTCGGTGAAGCGGGCGCCTTCGGCCGCCAACCGGTCGACGTTCGGACTGGTCGGTTGGGCATAACCGTAGCAGGACAGGTGGTCCGGTCGCAGCGTATCGGCGGCGATGATGACGACGTTGTAGCGTGCGTCCCCGCTGGTCACGTTGCGCCTCCTCCTCCAACCTGCCAGGCGCACGCGGTGGCGGCCTGAAGGGATGGTACCGCACGACGGCGGGAAGCCGGGACGGCCCCGGCGGTCGCTCGGCGTCGCCTGCTGGGGGCTGCTCTTCGGCCTCGGGCTGGCGATGAGCGCCGTCTTCAGCTACATCGGCCCCATGGCGGTGGCCCGCTTCGGCGCCTCCCCCTTCCTGGTCGGCCTGCTTTTCGCCGCCAGCGCCCTCGTCGGCCTCGTCGCGTCGCCGCTGACCGGCTGGCTGACCGACTGGCTGGGCGGCCGCAAGGGGGGCATCGTCGCCGACCTGCTGGGGCGGGCGCCATCTTCCCCATCGAGGGCGATCGCTGGATCGTCACCCTGGCCGGCGCTGGACGGGATTATCCGCCGACCGATGACGACGGCTTCCTGGCCTTCGCGCGCAGCCTGCGCAGCCCGATCCTCGCCTCGGCGCTCGAGCATGCCGAACCGCTTTCGTCCATTGCCGGCTACCAGCGCACCGAGAACCAGTGCCGTCGGTACGAGCGCATGGCGCGCCGGCCGGAGCGGTTTCTGGTGCTGGGCGACGCCGTCTGCGCCTTCAACCCGATCTACGGCCAGGGGATCACGGTGGCCGCTCTGGATGCCCTCCTGCTCGCCGACTGCCTGCGCCGGCAGCGACGCCGCCCCGGGGGA
>JAICXR010000604.1 GCA_025980355.1 Chloroflexota bacterium
AGGGCAGCGCCATGGCGAAAATCTGGTTGGGGCGCAGCGACGGGTCGTCGCCATCCTCGCCGTCGATGACGTCGAAGAGGTAGCCACCGTCCGCGTACCAGAAGCGACGATTGAAGGAGTCGGCGCAGGCTTCCGCCAGTCCGCCGTACCGCTGCGACTGGTCGCCCAGCTTCATCGACCAGCGTTCCAGGGTGCGCAGGGCGTTGTACCAGAGGGCGCTGAGCTCGACCGGCTTGCCCCGGCGCGGCGTGACGACCCAGTCGCCGACCTTGGCGTCCATCCAGGTGAGCTGGCAGCCGGGGGCGCCGGCCCGCAGCAACTGGTCGTCCGGGTCGACGCCGATGCCGAACTGCGTCCCTTGCAGGTACTTGTCGACGATCTCCAGCATCTGCGGGTAGAGGCGGCGTTGGGTCGCCAGGTCGCTCGCCGCGGCGATATACCGCTCCGCGGCGTGGATGAACCAGAGGGAGGCGTCGGCGCTGTTATATTCCGGCGCTTCCCCCTGGTCCGGGAAGCGATTGGGCAGCAGGCCGTCCTTGAGCCATTTCGCCCACTCCAGGAGAATGGCGCGCGCCTCGGCCCGGCGGCCGGTGGCGAGGGTCAGGCCCGGCAGCGCGATCATGCAGTCGCGGCCCCAATCGGCAAACCAGGGATAGCCGGCGACGATCGTCGCCTGCTGGTCGCCCCGGCGGACCAGGAATTGGTCGGCGGCCAGCACCAATTGCGCCGCCCGCGTCTCCGGCTCCGCTTTCGCCTGCTGCAACAAGGCCCGCCGACGTCCCTGTTCGCTCGTCAGGGTCGTATCGCCGTCCACCGCCGCTTCGCTCCCCTGGCCGAAGCGGGCCTCGAATATCGCCTCTTCACCGACGCGGAGCGTGACGCGCAGATGGCCAGGGCGGTAGAGGTCCTCCACGGCGTCCAAGCCGCGCGCCGCCTCCTCGCGCAGGAAGAAGCGATAGTGCCAGTCGGCATCGTGCTCGAACTGCGCGCCATTGCACGTCAGGGCCAGCCAGGCGCTGGCGCTGAGTGCCAGGCGACAACCCTCGGCCAGGGCGTCGACGGCAAACGGCGTCGTCAACTTCTGCTGCAGGGCGTGGTGGTCGCGCCAGGCGACCAGCGGCGTCAGTTCCAACTCCATCGGGCCCGGTGCGGCGAGCAGACGATAGGCGATGCAGGTCTGGTTGTGGCCGTACGGCATCCAGATGCGCCGTTCCAGTACTACACCGTCTACCGCGTAGCGCCAGACCGGGAGCCCATATTCCAGGCGGAACTGCTGCTGGAACTGGTAACCGGCCGGCGTGATCGTGCCGTCCTGGTATTCGCTGCAATCCAGGCGCACGCTGCGCCCGGCGAACTGGAGCGCTTCCTCCAGGCGCGCCAGGGTGACGGAGCGGGTCGCCGGCGGGTCCACCGCCGCGACGAGCAGTGCGTGATAGCGCCGCGTCGGCATGGCCAGGGTGCCGCTGGCATAGCCGCCTAATCCGTTCGTGACCAGCCATTCGCGCCGACAGGCCTGCCCGAGGTCCTCGGCAATGGCGCGATCCAGCGCGATCACGGCGCCGGGGCCTCTCGCTCCAGTTGCAGCCATTGCCTC
>JAICXR010000396.1 GCA_025980355.1 Chloroflexota bacterium
GGCGCCGGCCGCATCGCGCACCTCGGAATAGGTGGCCACCGGGATGAGATGGGTGGCCCCCCCCCGTTCGTGCAAGGCCATGCCCAGCCCGCCGCGCGTGATCAGCGCCGCCTCGGCGTCCATCCGCTCCACCAACGCTTCCGCGCCGCGGCGGAGCGCCTCCTCGCCATTGAGGGAGTGGCCGACCTCGGCCTCCGCCTCCGGCTGGTTCGGCGTCGCCGCGTGGACGCCCCGAAAGCGCGTGAACTGGTCGTGGGCGTCCACCACCACCCAGCAGCCGTGTTCGCGGGCCACCGGCAAGAGCGCGGCAATCACCTCGGCGTTGATGGCGGCGATGTCGTAGTCGGAGACGAGCAGGGCGTCGGACTCCGCCAGCAGGCGGGCCGCATGGTCGGCAATCTCGCCATTGATCCCGTTGCCGAGCAGCCGGCGATCGACGTGGTCGATGCGGGCCAACTGCTGGGGCATGGTCTGCTCATCGCCGCCGATAATCCGGGTCTTGGTGGAGGTATGCCGTTCCTTGTCCACGATGACGCCGTCCACACCGATTCCCGCCTGTCGAAACTGGCGGCAGAGGTCGTCTCCCGCCTCGTCCCTGCCGACCACGCCGACGATGGCCACCCGCGCCCCCAGGTCGGCCGCGTTGCGCGCCGCGTTGCTGGCGCCGCCCGGCAGGAAATAGCGCCGGGTCAACTCGAGGATCGGGATCGGCGCTTCGCGCGACAGCCGGGCCGGCCGGCCGACCAGGTACTCGTCGGCCACGATATCGCCGACCACCAGCAGCCGCACCGCGGCCAAGCCGGCGGCCAGTTCCTTCAGCCGTTCCTTACTCGGGATCATCGTACGCTTGCTCCCACCGGCGGCAGGAGATCGGGGCGTCGCCGCCCGGTCCGCTGGAGCGCCTGCTCGCGTCGCCAGCGCGCGATGCGGGCATGATCGCCCGAAAGCAGCACCTCCGGCACGCGCCAGCCGCGGAACTCCGCCGGCCGGGTGTACTGCGCGTACTCCAGCAGCGTTCGGGCTGCTTCGTCCACCGACGGTTCGCCGGCCGGATCAGCGCCGAACGACTCCTCCTGCGCCGAGCCTTCGGCCAGCACACCGGGTACCAAACGGGTGACGGCGTCCACGACGACCATCGCCGGCAACTCCCCTCCGGTGAGCACGTAGTCGCCGATCGATAGCTCGCGGTCGACGAGGTGTTCGCGCACGCGTTCGTCGACTCCTTCGTAGTGGCCGCAGATCAGCAACAACGCCTCCTGGCGCGCCAGCTCACGCCCGATCCGCTGCCCGAAGCGCTCGCCGGCCGGGTCCATCAGTATCACCTGCTGCTGCGGCCGCCGCAACGCCTCCACCGCCGCAAAGATCGGCTCCGGTTTCAGCACCATGCCCTTCCCGCCGCCGTAGGCATAGTCGTCAACCGTCCGGTGGCGATCCGTGGTCCAATCGCGCAACTGGTGCACTGCGATCTCCACCAGCCCGGCCTGCTGCGCCCGCCCCACCATACTCTGCCCGAGCGGGGCGACGAACATATCAGGGAACAATGTCAGGATATCGAACCGCAGCATCGCCGTGAAGCGTAACACGGGCCCGGGCTGCACTGCCGGGTCCTTCTCCGCTCCGGCGGTACAACTCTACTCGGAGCCCTGCGGGGGCCAATCCAGAGCGCCGTGGAGCAGGCGTAGGATGCGCAGACTGGTACCCTTGGTGCGATAGACCACGAGGTAGGGCGTGCCGGCGACGACCAGCTCGCGTGTCCCTTCCAGCCGCCCCGGCCGCGCCCGATGGGGAAGTCGGCCAGACGCTCCACCGCTTCGCGGCTCGCCGAGTGCATCCTTCGGGCGGCCTCGGGGCTGCGCTCGGCGAGATAGAGCAGGTGTCCTCGGAGGTCACGGCGCGCCGGAGCCGTCCAGACGATTTCCACTATCGCTCGCCGGTACGATTGTCGCGCAGCAGCGTCTCGATTTCCGCCATCACCACATCGTGAGCAACGACATCGCCAGCGTCATCGGCCCGGAGACCCTCCTGTACCGCGTCGATGAACTGCTGTTCCAACCGGACATAGCCTCGGATGGCTTCCTCGATGATCCATGAACGGTTCCGTCGGAGGGCCTGGGCGAGCACCGTAATCTGCTGGCTCAACTCTTCGGGGACACGGGCGGAAATGGTGACTTCTTCCATCGGGACAACCTCCTCCACGCCAGCCAGGCTAGCAGGCAACGTAGTACGTTGCAAGCATGATCCGGCATCGTGCAGGAGCAAAGGGTATCTGGTCCTCTCCGGCTTACATGGCCATGACCGAGTGACGGCCCCCGTCGCTCATTTCCTCCCCGGTATACTCCCCTCATGGCGCGCATTGTGCAGAAGTTCGGTGGGAGTTCGGTGGCCGATGCCGACCGCATCCGGACGGTGGCGGCGCGGATCGCCCGGACCTATCGGGACGGCAATGAAGTCGCGGTCGTCGTCTCGGCAATGGGCGACACAACGGATGAGCTAATCGCGCTCGCCCGCCAGGTCAATCCCGATCCCGATCCCCGGGAGCTGGACATGCTGATGTCGACGGGCGAGACGGTGTCGGCCACCCTCCTGTCGATGGCGCTGCACGGCCTCGGGCTGCCGGCGATCTCCTTCACCGCCGGCCAGGCCGGCATCCGAACCGACGACCAGCATCGCCGGGCGCTGATGACCTCGGTCAAGCCGGAGCGGGTGCGACGCGCCCTGGAGCAGGGCCGCATCTGCATCATCACCGGCTTCCAGGGCGTGAACGAGGCCGGCGACATCACGACGATCGGCCGCGGCGGCTCCGACCCCACCGCCGTCGCCGTGGCCGTGGCCTTGAAGGCGGCGCGATGCGAGTTCTACAAGGACGTGGACGGCATCCTGACGGCCGATCCGCGCGTCGTCCCCAACGCCCGTAAGCTGGACACGATCAGCCACGAGGAGATTTTGGAGCTGGCCAACCTCGGCGCCCAGGTGCTGCATCCGCGCGCCGTGGAGCTGGGCCAGGTCTACGGCATGCCGTTGGTGGTGCGCCCGACGTTCAACGATGGACCGGGCACCGTGATTCAGGCGGAGGAAGCGGGCGAGGAGGCGGGCATGGAGCAATACAACCGGGTACGCGGGATCGCCCACGAAAAGGGCGTCGCCAAGGTGACGGTCGTCGGCGTGCCCGACCGCCCCGGCATCGCCCACCGCATCTTCCAGGCGATGGCCGACGCCGGCATCAACGTGGACATCATCGTGCAGAACGTGTCGCACGGCGGCGTCACTGACATGTCCTTCACCATCGCCGCCGACGACCTCGGGCAGGCGCAGCGGCTCCTGGAGCCGGTCCGCACGGCCATCGGGGCCCGGGACATCAGCAGTGCCCGGGGCTTCGGCAAAGTCTCGATCGTCGGCACCGGCATCCAGAGCCACCCCGGCTATGCCGCGCGGATGTTCGGCACGCTGAGCGACGCCGGCATCAACATCCAGATGATCACCACCTCCGACATCCGCATCACCTGCCTCATCGACGAAGCCGCAGTGGAACACGCAACACGGGCGCTGCACACGGCGTTTAATGAGGCGACGGCCGCGGGGCAGGCGGCCGCTTATTAGGCCTCGGGAC
>JAICXR010000375.1 GCA_025980355.1 Chloroflexota bacterium
GGCGGCAAGATCTGGGTCGAGAACGGGCCGGAGCGCGGAGCCAGTTTCTCCTTCACCTTGCCGTGCGATCCGTGATTTACCCGCGCGCCGGCCGGTTGCGGCTCGGCCGGAAGCGGCGGTCACCGCCCTGCTCGGAGCCGCCGCGCTGGGGCGGGCGACCGGGGAGATAGTTGGGGCGGCCGCCGCTGAAGCGGCCCCCGCGCGAACCGTAACGGCCGCTCCGGGCCGGGTAGGCGGGCCGTTCTTCGAACTCCCGCACGTTGATGTCGTCCAGCGGTTGGTCGCTCGCCGCGCCGCCCTGGCGGCCGGACAGGAGGGCGAGGGCGGCGGCCGCGACGTCGATCGGGTCGTGGTCGTCCGTCAACCCTTCGACGACGTCTCGGAACGGCCCCCAGTTGCCTTCCTGAAGACGGCGCTCCAGACGGCCGGCCAGGATTTCGCGTTCCCGCTCCGCCACTTCGGTCATCGTCGGGATACTGCGGCGTTCGATCCTGGCGCCGGTTTCGCGCTCGATGACGCGGATTTCCCGGTGTTCGTTCGGGTTGACCAGCGTGATCGCCTGGCCGGTCTTGCCCACCCGCCCGGTGCGACCGATGCGGTGGACGTAGTATTCCGGGTCCGGTGGGATGTCGAAGTTGAAGACGTGCGTGACGTTCTCCACGTCGATGCCGCGGGCGGCGACATCGGTGGCCACCAGGATGTCCAGGCGTCCCTCCCGGAAGCCGCGCATGACGCGCTCACGCATGGCCTGACTCATGTCGCCGTGCAGGGCCTCCGCCGAGTGGCCGCGGGCCTGGAGGCTCTCTGCCAGCTCGTCCACCATGCGCCGCGTCGCGGCGAAGACGATGCTGCGCTCCGCCTGCTTGACCTCGATCAGGCGGAGCAGCGCCTCCAGCTTATGCCGGAAGGGCACGACGTAATACTCCTGCTCCACCGTCGGCACCGTCAGGTCGGCCGCGTGGCTGAGCTGAACCGTGATCGGCTCTTCCATGTATTTGCGCGAGAGGTCGCGGATCGGCTCGGGGATGGTGGCCGAGAAGAGCGCCGTCTGCCGCCGTTCCGGCAGGTGGGCCATCACGAACTCGACGTCTTCCTGGAAGCCCATGTTGAGCATCTCGTCGGCCTCGTCCAGCACCAGCACTTCGACTTCGCTGAGGTCGATCTTCCCCTGGCGCATGTGGTCCATCAGCCGCCCCGGCGTGGCGACGACGATATCGACGCCGCGCTGCAACGCCCGCAGCTGCGGCTCATAGGACTGGCCGCCATAGATCGGCAGGATGCGCAGGCCGCGGTACTTGGCGATGCGGTGGACCTCTTCCGCCACCTGGAGCGCCAGCTCGCGGGTGGGGGCGAGGACGATGGCGCGCGGCAGCCGTTGGGGCTCGGCGAGGCGCTCGATGATCGCCACGCCGAAGGCGGCGGTCTTGCCGGTGCCGGTGAGGGCCTGGGCGATGACGTCCCGCCCCTGCATGAGCAGCGGGATGGCCTCGGACTGGACCGGTGTAGGCTCTTCGAAGCCCATATCGCTGAGTGCGTGCAGGATATCGGCGCTCAGATGGAGGTCGGTAAAGGTAGTAATAGCTTTCTCTTTTCTTAATAGGGCCGCGACTCGTGAGGCCGCCGGCCGGAAATTATGATTCGGCGACGTGCCCCACATGGATGGCGACGGTGCCGAAAGCGAGCAGATGGTAGTCCACCCGCCCGAAGCCGGCCCGACGCAACCGACCGGCCAGTGCACCGGCCCGCGGGAAGGTGGTGAGCGAGTTCGGCAAGTAGCGGTAGGCGGTGCGCTGCCCGGTGATGGCGCCGCCGAGCGCCGGCACCAGGCGGTAGAAGTAGAACCCGAACAGGTGGGCGAACCAACCGGGTGCCGGGCGGGTGATCTCCAGGCAGACCAGCAGGCCGCGCGGCCGGAGCACGCGGCGCATTTCCCGCAGGCCCCGGTCCAGGTCGGACAGGTTGCGGAGCAGGAAGGCGTTCGTGACCCGGTCGAACGACGCGGCGGCAAACGGCAGGTCCTGGGCATCGGCCAGCACGAGCGGGACCGAGGACGGCAGTTTCTGCTGGGCCACGCGCAGCATGTTCTCGGAGAAGTCGGCGGCCGTCACGGTTGCCGATTGCCGCGCCAGCTCCGCGGCCAGGTCGCCGGTGCCGGTCGCCACGTCCAGCACGCGCCGCCCCGCGGGCTGGGCCAGGCGCGCCGCCCGTTTCCGCCAGACCCGGTCCATCCCGCCGGTCATGAGCCGGTTCATCAGGTCGTAGCCGGGCACGATGCGGTCGAACATGCGGCGCACCAACCGCGCCTTCGCCTCGCCGGTCAACGACGCGCCGCCGTCGTATGCCGCCTGATTCACCACGAGCGCCCCCAGAAAATTGTCATCCCTTCACTATACGGCCCATACGCTACAATCGCAGCACGCCGAGAAGACGGCGAACGGAGAGAAGGACACGAGTACATGCTGAACCTGCCGGACGCCAAACTGGGTTGCCACCCAATCGCCTGGAAGGATGTGCCGTTCACGCAGATCCTGGACGACATCGCCGCAACGGGCTATCAGGGGACGGAGGGCGGGGCCGCCTTCCGCAACAACCCGGAGGAGTACCGGCGGGAGTTGGCCCAACGCAATCTGCTCAACGCCACGGTCTACGCCGGCGGGCCCTACTTCGATGCCGCGCAGGCGGATGCGGCGGTCGACAAGGCGTTGGATTCCGCCCGTTTCGTCAAGTCGCTGGGCGGCAACGTGCTGTGCGTGGCCACCGGCGGCAACGCCGAACGGCGGAACAGTCCCGGCTTCTATCCCCAGGGCCACCGCCCGGACGGCCTCGACGACGCCGGCTGGCGCACCCTGTCCGACGCCATGAAGCGGTTGGGGACCGGCTGTCGGGAGATCGGCGTCACCGCCGCCTTCCACAACCACGTCGGCACGTATGTCGAGACGCGCGATGAACTGGACAAGCTCATGGCGCTGGTCGATCCGGAAATCCTGGCGCTGGCGCCGGACACCGGCCACCTGTACTACGGCGGCGCCGACCCGGTGGCCGTGTACCAGGACTACGCCAGCCGCATTCGCTACATGCACTTCAAGGACGCCAACGCCGAGGCGATCGAACGAGCCCGGCGCGAGAAAATGAACCAGGGCCAGTGCATGGCCATCGGCGGCTTCGCCGAGCTCGGCCGGGGCGCCGTCGACCTCGTCGCCTGCCTGAAGGCCCTGGAGCCGTATCACTACGACGGCTGGATCATGGTCGAACAGGACCGTTCCCTGATCGGCCCGCTGCAGAGCGCCCAGATCAGCCGCGCCTGGCTCCGCGAGCAGTTGGGACGGTGAAGGTCGGCATCCTGGGCGCCGGCCGGCGCGGCACGGCGCTGGCGCACTCCATCGCCCGGGTGCCGGACGCGGTCATCGCCGCCATCGGCGACGAGGATGCGACGCGGGCGGCGGCGGTCGCCGAATCGTGGGAGGCGACCTCCTACTCTATCTGGCAGAGCATGCTGATCTTCGAACAGTTGGACGCCGTCGTCATCGCCACGCCCAGCGCCGTCCACGCCGAGCAGGTGCTGACGGCGCTGGACCAGGGGATGCACGTCTATGTCGAGACGCCACCGGCGCTGGACATGGCGATGGCGCAACGGATTGCCGAGGCGGCGCGAGCGAAGGACCGGATCGTGCAGGTCGGCTTCCAGCATCGCTACAGCAGCCTCGTCGCCCCCTGGTACCAGGCGCTGGAAGGGCGTGCCATTTCCCTCGTGCATGGGCACGTCTACCAGGGGATACCGGAGGGCGAGGAGGTCGCCGACCCGGCGCTCA
>JAICXR010000172.1 GCA_025980355.1 Chloroflexota bacterium
AAGAGCAGGTGGCGCCGGCGCGCCATGATCTCAGCACGGCCGCCTTTGCTCTCGGTATGGCCCCGATCTATAGCGGCCCCGCCGGGCGGATCAACCGCATGGGACCGCTCGCCTTTGGCATCCCGCGGGAAGCGAAGAACGCCGACGCCGGCTGGCGCTGGACGCGCTTCATGGGCGGTCCGGACGCCGCCACGGTGTTGATGCTGGCACAGAGCACCCTGCCGGTGCGGCCCGATTTCGCCAAGCTACCGGCATTCGCCACATCGATGCAGCCCTGGGAAAACGGCGCGCTGTGGTTGGACTCCATGGTGCACGGCCGGGCGCTGGTCCAGCCGGCGAACTACGCCCAGGTGGCGACCCTCTGGACCCAGACCTGGACCGACATCCTGGCGCGCAAGGCGGTGGTCCAAACGCTGCTCGATGACTTCGTCCGCCAGGCCAACGCGGCGCTGGCGAAGTCGTCGTGATCGGCTTGGCACCACCTGTTCTCGCGCAGGAGCCGGGACATCCCCGCGAACCGCGGCTCTCGTCTTCCCGCGCCAGCCTTAGGGCGTCCTGCTGCTGACTTTCCTTCGCGAGCGTCTGCCCGCTTTGTAACGAGGCGGTGGCGCGGTCTGCGAGCGATCACATCCCGCCCTTCGGCCCGAACTCGCTCAGCAAGGCGGGCAGGTCCGCCAGCCTGGCGACATGGCCGTGGTGGCCGCCGGTCGGCGCCGCGGGCCCGCACAGTACCGTGCGCGCGCCGACCGCCGCCGCCCAGTCCAGCGCCCGCTCCGTGTCGTCGACCACGATCGCTTGCGCCGGTTCGACGCAGGCGTGCCGGAAGAGGCGGTCGTAGTAGGCGGGGCCGGCCTTGGCGGCGCCGACCAGGTCGCAGCCGTAGAGGGTGCCGAAGCAGGGTCGCACGCCCATACTATCCAGGTAGCCTTCCAGGTCGGCGGCGAACTCGCCCGAGGCGGTGTGCAAGGGGTAGCCCCGCCGGTACAGGGCACGGATCGCCGGGACGGCGCCGCGGATGGCGGCGTGGACGCGTCGCGTGACGTAGGCGGACGCCTCCCGGGCCAGCGCGAGCCGCCCCGCTGCTGTGTCGGGCGGATCGAGGGCGAGTTCCCGGCACATCCCGACGAGCCAGGTGTCCAGATACCGATCGTGAATGAACCAGAATGGAGGGTCGGACGTGTCCGACGCCGGCAGGCTCATGTCCCGGAACAGCCGCTCGGCCACGACCGCGTTGGCGAGCCGCCAGTCGCGCTTGCGGCCACCCAGGCGCGGGGCGAGGAAGTCGGACACGTGGCGCTGCCACTGCGGGCCGCGCCGCCGGTTGTCGTTCATCACGCCGCCATCGTCCAGGAAGATCACCGGCCGGTCCATGCTCACCCCTCTTCGCCCCACTCCCAATGTTCCAGGGGACACCCAGTAGGCCCGGTCGGTTGGCCGCGTGTGGCGCGTGAGCGACACCTTTCGCTCCCTGAATGTGAATGGCTTGCGGATGTTCTCCTGCCGGCGGCGAACTCCAAATATCGATGGGTGCCGTTGCCGAAACGTGATAGGTCGTCCCGTAACGTGGCCTCTGTGTCCGGACGCGGTCAGGCGCTCCGGAGCTCGCGGATCTGCGTTTCCAGGGCCGGCAGGGCTTCGTACTCTTCGCGGAACAGTTTATAGCAGCGCTCCAGGCAGAGCTCCGTCAGGCGGTCGGCCCGCTCGCCCTGGTCCTGCGCCGCGGCGAGCAGTTCATCAACGCGATATTTCGGCGGGAGCAGGGTGCCGATGCCTTTGATCTGGCGTCGTGCTTCATCCGCCAGGTGTTGATCGGCGCCGATGGCCGCATAGCGCAGCTTGCCGACGAGCTTGCTGAGTTCGCCGAGCAGCTCGCCTTCGGTCATGGAGCGATAGGCGGCAACGTCCTCGTCCGTCTGCGACAGCACCTTCACCGCCGGACCGGACGGCTCCGGGATCGTGCGCAGATGGCTGATGTAGGCGTCGTAGTAGCGTTGGGCCACCTCGGCCGTGGCCAGCATCATCGTGTCCATGGCCGACACGTTGATGGTCCCGGCGTCCAGAAGGTCATCGCCGCGGGTCATGGCGAGGCGGCGTACCGCGGCCAGGGAATCCATCCGTTCCGGCACTGGCGGCATGGGAACGGACGAACTGGCCCCCCGGCTCGCCTTGGGCGCCAGCGACGCCAGCATGGGCGGCAGGTACTTGGCGAAGTCCATCACAATGGGGGGGACGATCAAATAGGTCACCCAGACGCCTGGTTCGCCCTGATCGGAACGGAACACGAGCAGGGCGTGGCCGCGCGGCGCTGAGGCGTCACCCAGCTCGTACTGAAACGTGATCATCAGCACAGCATAGCAGATGATGGCGAGCGGGCGGCCGCCGAAGCGAGTGGTATACTCCCGTTTCCTGCGAAGTCGGCCCGGGGCAAGAGAAGCATGCGGTTGAAACGTCGGTGGTGGCGAGTATCAGCCGCCGTATCCTTGCTGTTGCTGGCGGCCTGCAGCGCTCCCGACATACCCGGGGGCATGACGGCCAGCACGAGCGTCGCCGTGGTGACCGCCGGCAGCACCCTGGGCAGCGGGCCGGGTTTCCTGACGCCGACGCCGCCCTCGGGAGGTGACGCCGTCCAGATTACGCCGCCCGCCGGTGGGCTGGTCCCCACCGACACGCCGAACGCGACGGCGGCTCCCACCGCAACCGCCACGCTGAAGCCGTCTGCCGGACCGAAGGCGACCGGTTCGCCGGCCAAAA
Source organism: Chloroflexota bacterium (assembly GCA_025980355.1). GTDB lineage: Bacteria > Chloroflexota > UBA4733 > UBA4733 > UBA4733 > UBA4733. Next base: position 2,752 of record JAICXR010000172.1, read on the forward strand.
CCACGCCGGTGGCCAGCCCCACGGCAACGCCCTATGAGACGCCGACCGCCCAGGCGACCGATACGCCGGTGCCCGTGGCCAGCCCCGCCAATACGACGTCCATCCAGGTGCAAATGCCGGCGCCGGCGGCGGTCAAACCCGGCTCGCAGGCCACGGTCCAGGCGACGACCTCGGTCCCCGGCGCGGTCTGTACCTTGACCGTGCGCTATCGCACCGCGGGCAGCAGTATCCCGCAGTTCCCCGTCGAGACGGCGGATGCGAACGGCGCCGTCGCCTGGTCGTGGGCTGTGGCGCAGGACGTGGTGGCGGGCGATTGGCCGGTGACGGTACGCTGCCAGGTCGGCCTGCCGTTGGACGATCCCAATTTGCCCTTCGCCTTCGCCACCAATCTGCTCTCGGTGCACTGAGCGGCGAACGAATGGTGCCTTGCCGTGGCGGCTACCGGCATATTAGACTCAGGGCGTTGGGACCTAGCATGGTCTGGTTCGCCAGTCAGGCCGCGGCACCGTTGGCCGAGGAGGAGCTCATTTCATGGACAAGGACGTTTCCGGTACGTTTTCCGCCCTATTGCAAGAGGATCGGCGCTTTCCTCCGCCGCCGCAGTTTGCCGAGCAGGCGAACGTGCGCGACGCCGGGGTGTACGAGGAGGCCCGGCGTGACCCGGAGGGCTACTGGGCGGGGCAGGCGAAGCAGGTCGACTGGTTCACCCCCTACCAGCGCGTGTTGGAGTGGAACGCCCCCTGGGCGAAGTGGTTCGTCGGCGGCACCCTCAATGCCGCCTACAACTGCGTCGACCGCCATCTGAAGACCTGGCGCCGGAACAAGGCGGCCATCATCTGGGAAGGGGAGCCGGGCGAGCAGCGCGTGCTGACCTACCGCGACCTCTATCGCGAAGTCAATCAGGCCGCCCTTGCCTTGCGCGCGCTGGGCGTCGGCAAGGGGGATACCGTCGCCATTTATCTGCCCATGATCCCCGAGGCGGTGGTGGCGATGCTCGCCTGCGCCCGCCTCGGCGCGCCGCATACGGTGGTCTTCGGCGGGTTCAGTCCGGAGTCGCTGCGGGAGCGGATCAACGACGCCAAGTGTAAGGTGCTGATCACCGCCGATGCCGGCTACCGGCGCGGCAACCTGGTGGCGCTCAAGGCGAATGCCGATGCGGCGCTGAACGGCGAGACGCCGACTTTGCGCCACGTGCTGGTGGTGCAACGGGTCGGCGCCAAGGCGAATGTGACGATGCAAGCCGGGCGCGACGTCTGGTGGCACGACGCCGTCGCGCCGCACGCCGGCAAGGAGATTGCGCCGGAGCCGGTCGACGCCGAGCATCCGCTCTACATCCTCTACACCTCCGGCACCACGGGCCGTCCGAAAGGGCTGGTCCACACCACCGGCGGCTACCTCGTCGGGACGATGACGACGACGCGCGCCATCTTCGACCTCAAGGACGAGGACGTCTACTGGTGTACGGCCGACGTGGGCTGGGTCACCGGCCACAGCTACATTGTTTACGGGCCGCTGGCCAACGGTGTGACGCAGGTGATGTACGAAGGGGCGCCGGACTGGCCGGACAAGGACCGCTTCTGGGCGCTGATCGCCAAGTACGGTATCACGATCCTCTACACCGCTCCGACCTCCATCCGCACCTTCATGCGCTGGGGCGCCGCCTATCCGCAACGGCACGACCTTTCCAGCCTGCGCCTGTTGGGGACCGTCGGCGAGCCAATCAACCCGGAAGCCTGGATCTGGTACCGCGACCACATCGGCGGCGGCCGTTGCCCGGTCGTCGACACCTGGTGGCAGACGGAGACGGGCATGATCATGATCTCGCCGCTGCCCGGCCTCACGACGACGCGGCCCGGCTCCGCGACCTTCCCGTTCCCGGGCGTCGACGCCGACATCCTGGACGAGCAGGGCAAGCCGGTGCCGTTGGGCTCCGGCGGCTATCTGGTGATCAAGCGCCCGTGGCCAGCGATGATGCGCTCGATCTGGGGCGACCCGGATCGCTACGTCAGCCAGTACTGGAGCAAGTATCCCGGCATCTACCTCACGGGCGACGGCGCCCGCCGGGACGAGGACGGCTACTTCTGGCTGCTCGGGCGCGTCGACGACGTCCTGAACGTGTCGGCCCACCGTATCGGCACGATGGAGTTGGAGAGTGCGCTGGTGAGCCACCCGGCGGTGGCGGAAGCGGCCGTGATCGGCATCACCCACGAGATTAAGGGCCAGGCACCGGCGGCCTTCGTGACGCTGCGCGGTGATGTCGAGCCGAGTGAAGCCCTGAAAAAGGAGCTGAGCGACCACGTTGCCAAGAAGATTGGCGGCATCGCCCGGCCGGAGAAGGTCTTCTTCACGGCGGAACTGCCCAAGACGCGCAGCGCCAAGATCATGCGCCGGCTGCTCCGCGACATCGCCGAGGGCCGCGTCGTCGGCGACACGACCACGCTGACCGACCCGACCGTGCTCGCCGACATCAAGGCGCGGTACGCGCAAGAGGAGGCGTAGGGAGTACCGGGAATCCCTCACCCTACCCTCTCCCCGGCGGAGAGGGTAGGGTGAGGGCCCGTCCCCTAGCTGAGCGGCAACTCCACTACCCTGCCGCTGTCGGCGGCGCGGAAAATCGCCTCCGTGAAGTCCATGTAACGGACGCCGTCCGCGAAGGACGGCTCCGGGTCGCGCCGGCCGGCGCGGACGGCGGCGATGAAGTCTGCCTCCACCGTCCAGGCGCGCGCCGCTTGCGGCGTGATCGGAATCTCGCGCAGCTCTTGCTCGCCGGCCCGGGCGCCGAGGATACGATCGGGCTGGAGTTCGTACTTCAACGTGCCAGCGCTGCCATAGAGCTCGATGCTGTTCAGGCCTGCCTGCCGGGCGATCCCACTGAAGAGGAAGCTGCCCAGGCCGCCCCCCGCCATGTCGGCGGCGACCGTGATGGAGTCCGGCCGGTCGACCTTCTGCGGCCGGCCATTTTCGCCAGGGCGCTCCGGTGTGGCCGTAAATGTCCGGGCGACGACGCGGCGGGCGTCGCCGATCCAGCGTTGCGTGACTTCCGCCAGCATGCCGACCTGCAAGGTGTTGAAGCCGGAAATCGCCCCGTTTTGACGCCAGTGTAGCGGCGCCTTGGCGTCAATGTAGTCGTCGCCGTAGGCGCGCACGTTCAGGTGATAGAGGTCGCCCAGGTAGCCTTCGGCGATCAGCCGGCGCATCACGCGGTCGCCGCGCATGTATTGCGGCGGCGGACACAACATCGTCGTGCGGTCGCTCCGCTCCGCCGCGGCGAGCATGAGGCGGGCGTCGGCGGCGGTCATCGCCATGCGCGCCTGGCAAAAGACGTGCTTCCCGGCGGCGAGTGCGGCGACGGAGACCTGGCGGTGCAGGTAGGGCGGGGTCCCGATCAGGACGGCGTCGACGCCGTCCGCCGCGACGAGGTCCTGCCAGCGGGCGAAGGTGCGTTCGATGCCGTACTCCTGCGCCGCGCGTTGCGTCGATTCGGGCGTGCTGTTGCAGACCGCGACGATCTGGACACCGGGGATCGGCCGTAGGCCGGGCAGGTGGCGCTGCCGGACAATGCCGCCCAGCCCGACGATGCCGATACGAATGGGTTGCTCGACCATGGCGATAACTCCTAACCGGTCTCTTCAGCGGTGCGCCGGACGCACGATCCCAGCGGCCTGAAAGGCTTTGCTGAGCACCGCGTAGGACTGCGTGGCGGCCGCCAGGGGATCGTAGTTCGGCCGGCGCTGGACCATGACGCTCACCTCCACGGTGATGCAGCCGTCGTAGCCGGCGGCGGCCATGGCCTTTAGATAGCGCACGTAGTCGAACTCGCCCTCACCGGGGATCAGGAACTCGTGGTGGGGGGCGATGCCCCGCTCGTCCTTCACATGGGTGTGGGCGGAGAGCGGCGCCAGCACGGGCACCGTCTCTTCGATCGTCAACCCGATGACGTTGAAGTGGCTGATGTCGAAGTTGACCCGCGCGAAGGGAGAGTTGACCTGCTCCATCAGCCAGACCACGCGCTCCGGCCGGTCCAGCGCGGTGTTCACGTGCGGCTCGACCGCCAGGGTGACGCCGCGCCGGCCAGCGTAGGCGGCCAGCGCGCCGACCCGGTCGACCAGGACGGTGCGCAGACGGTCCCAGTCCTCCGAAGCGCCCCCCACGGTGGTGTTCAGCGCCGGGACGTGGCCGTCAATGGCCAGGTCCGCGCACAGGTCGGCGGCACCGTGCAGCCGCACCAGGTCGGCAGCGTGCTGGGCCGGCTCCTCGGCGAGTAGGCTGGTGTGGCCGGCGACCGCCGGGAGCTGCAAGTGGGCCTCCTGGTAGAGACGGCGAATGCGCCGGCGCTCGGCGCCATCCAGCGTGGAGA
>JAICXR010000399.1 GCA_025980355.1 Chloroflexota bacterium
CTACGCCTGCCGCCGGTGGAAGGGCAACCGACGTCCGCGCGGGCGGCGGGCATCTCCGGAAAAATCTACTCCATCGCCGAGAACCGTGAGCAGGTCGAGGCGATCAGCCTGTGCCTCGATGGCGATCACTGGACGCTCAGCATTCGCAACGCACAGGGGGAACAGACCATCCCTTGCGGCCAGGGCGCCTGGCTCCAGAGCCGCGTCGCCCTGGAACGCCCGACGCCGTGGAAGGTCGCCGCCAGCGGCGCCTGGACGGACGAGCGGACCTATGTCAGCCAACTCTGGTGGTACGAGACGCCGTTCGGGCGGACCCTCACCTGTCGGTTCCAGGGCGACCGCGTCACGGTCCAGCAGCAGGCCAACGTATCGTTCGGCCCCGTCGACCGGCCGACGTTGAAGGGGCGCGTCCGCTGAAGTAGGGCAATGATCCGCCGAGGTTGGAAGGCGTCGCGGGCGCCTCACGAATCGGGCAGGCCCTTGTCGGCCTTGGCCGCCTCTTCGGCGGCGAAACGCTTCAGGGCCTCTTCCGGCGTCATTCCTTCGCCCCGGATCAGCAGGTCGCGGTCCAACGTCACCACGACGGCGTCTTTCGCCTTCGCTTCGGCGACGACGGCGGCCACCTCGGGATCGAGCGACCGCAGCACCGTGTCCGTCGGCTGCCCGTTCTTGTAGGCCGCCGTCAACTCGCGCAGCAGCGCCTCGGAGGCGACGGGCTCCAGCCAGCCGGCCTGCGGCCAGTCCCAGCGCTGCACGCGCTTGGTCCAACTGGGATAGCGGCAGGCGTCTTCCGGCGTGCCGCCCTTGGCGCCGATGTCCAGCCGGGCCGTGGTGCCGCGGGCGCGCAGGTAGAAGGCTTCACCGGAGGGGAGCCGGCCTTCCAGTTGCACCGGGCAGGCGGTGGTGTAGAAGGTGCCGTCGCGATAGCCGTCCCGCGTCAGCCGCCGGATCACCTCCCGTTCGCGGCGCTGGCGCGCCTTGAGGGTCGGGCGCATCGCTTCTAGTTGCTCGCGAGTGCCATCGAAGTCGTTTGATGCCACGGCAATCCTTCTCCTCCTGCGCTCGGCCGTTGCCCAAAGCCCCGTTCAGAATGCCCGGCTCGTCAGCCCTTCCAGTTCACGCTGCAACTCCTCGCCGGTGATGAGCCCCCCGGTGCCGCTGCGCACGCGGCCCTCCAGGGCCCGGCGCACCGCCTCCGAGAGGTCGGCCCCGCTCAGGCCCTCGCTCGCCTCCTCCAGCGCCGGCCAGTCCGGCTCGGTGAACAGCGGCCGGCCGGCGCGGCGCTCCGCCTTGCGGCAATGGATCTCCAGGATCTGCCGCCGCCCGGCGGGACCGGGCAGGCCGATCTCCACCAGCCGGTCGAAACGGCCGGGGCGGACGATCGCCGGGTCTAGCGCCTCCGGGCGGTTGGTGGCGGCGATGACGACGACCCCTTCGATCGCTTCCAGACCGTCCATGTACTCAAGCATCGTGCTGACGACGCGGTGGGTCACTTCGTGGGCGCCATCCCGGTGGGGGGCGAGGGCGTCGATCTCGTCAAAGAAGACGATGGCGGGCGTGGCGTTGCGCGCCCGCTCGAAGACCCCTTGCATGCGCTGCTCCGCCTCGCCGTACCACTTGGAGACGACATCGGCGGCGCGGACGTGGAAAAAGTGGGCGCCGGCCTCGCCCGCCAGGCAGCGGGCCAGCAGTGTCTTGCCGGTGCCCGGCGGGCCGTAGAGCAGCACGCCCTTCGGCGCCCTTGCCCCCCACTCGCGGTAGCGTTCCGGCGACGCCAGGGCCAGCAGCACCGCCTGCAACTCCGCCACCGCGGCGTCCTGACCGCCCACATCGGCGAAGCGTTCGGCCGGCGTGTCGGACGTCACGGGCGAGTTGCCGGGCGCCGAAGGAGCGACGCCGCGCGTGACCCGGTCGACGACCTGGCCGAAGCGGCTGGCGGCATCGCGCGCCACCCCTTCGCTGCTCGCGCTGGAGCGGAGCTGCACCGTCAGGTCCGGCGCCGGCGCGCCGGCCGCCTGGTAGAGGCCGGCCGCCGTCGCGCTCACGACGGCGCTGAACAGTTCCATATCGTGCTGCAGGACGTCCACGTTGCTGAGCTTGAGCGGCGGCGTGACCCATTGCAGCAGCGGCAGGTCGCCGCAAAAGACGGTGACCTGGTTGGGCAGAGGACCGGGAACGACCCCGAAGGCGCGCCCGCCGTCGGGGCGCAGCACGTAGATCGCGCTATCCTCACGTCCGGTGCGGAAGCCGGCCTGCACCGCGCCATAGGGGGGGCGTAACGTGAACGAGCCGTTGCCGGTCAGCATTCCCAGCATGCTGCCGGGGGAGGGCAAGGGGGCGAAGAGCAGCGCGGCCAGGGCGGCGTTTCCGTCGGCGGCGCGCGCCATGACGGTGATCCGTGCGAGCGGCGCCGGCAGGGCGGCGTTGGCGATGGTGGCCATCGTCACGCCCCGTTTCAGCCAGGCGAAGGTCGCCGCAGGGTCGGCCATCTGCAATTGCACGCCGGTCAATTCGTCTCCCCACCTCGACGCTCTATCTTATGCAGTGTACCGCGGCGCGGCAGCAGAGCGCCGCATGCTCCCCTGCGGACATCGTTACCGCCGACGCTACAATGGACGCTATGAACGCTGAAGGATTCCTTGAGCACATCGGTCAACAGGTTCCGTCTCTCAGTGGAGAGCATCGGGCGGAGCTTGCCCGGGTCATCGAGCGCCTGGTGGCAACGTTTACGCCGGAGGCGATCTACCTCTTCGGATCGCAGGCGCGGGGTGATGCGACGCCGGATAGCGATGTTGACTTGCTTGTCGTCGTAAATACTGCCGACCGTCCGGCCCATCAACTGGCCCAGGCAGCGTACCGCGCCATAGGCTGGCACTCAATGGCGATTGACATCCTCGTTATGCCGCGGGAGGAATTTGAGTGGCGCTGTCGTGCGTTGGCCTCCCTGCCGGCAACAGTGCTGAGAGAAGGGCGCACGTTGCATGCAGCCTGAAACCCTCCGAGAAGCAAGAGACTGGCTGACCCGAGCGGAACGCGACCTCCTTGCTACTGCGGGAGCATTAGAGGGAGCAATAGTTCTCTCAGAAATGGCTGCATACCACGCCCAACAGGCGATGGAGAAGGCGCTCAAGGCATTCTTGACCGCGCACAACCGGCCATTCCCAAAGACGCACGATCTTGAACGTCTAGTGCGGTGGTGCGGGAACGTGCTGCCTGCCTTCACCCAGTTTGTTGCAACCGCTCAGACGCCCAATCCGTATGCATCACAATTCCGCTATCCAGGAGGACCCTTGGAGCCTTCTCGAAAAGAGGCGGAGGAAGCGCTGCATATCGCCAGTGACGTCGTGCGTTTCGTGCGGCAGGCCACTTTCGGGGATACGGAGTCGGAACGGTCGTCTGAGGACCCCGGTTGAGGGAGTGCCGGAATATGCAGCGCCTCCTGATCATCTCCTGCTCGGCAAGAAAGCGCCCCGACTCCGGCCTCTTGCCGGCGATCGAACGGTATGACGGCCCATCGTTCCGGGTGCTGCGCCGATACCTGGCCCAGCAGCCATCTGATTGCCCGGACACCCTTGTGCTCTCC
>JAICXR010000447.1 GCA_025980355.1 Chloroflexota bacterium
GTGCTGCAGGCTGCTCAGGCCGTCGCTGCAGAGCGCCAGTTGATCGCCGGGACTGACGAGCAATTCGCCGGGGAGGATATAGCGTTCCGCCTCTCGCTCGCCGGTCAACACGCCATACGAATGCGGTATCGCCGGATGATTGCGCAAATGCTGCCGGGCATAGCGTTCCCGTCCGCCCGCCGCCGCCAGTTCGGCGGCCGGCAGCAGGCCCGCGTGTGCAGTGGCGGCGGACACCTGATCCGGCGTGAGGACCGCCAGTCCGCCCCCGGCCGGCAGGTGGAACAGCGCGCAGTCCCCGATGTGGCCCCAGCGGGCCACGTTGCCCCGGACGATCACCGCCGTCGCCACCGCACCCCAGAGGTCGTGCTCGCCGTAGTCCAGGCTGTCCCAGACGCCGTTCCGGTCGTTCGCCGCGCCGACGGCGCGATTGGCCCCGACGAAGGCGGCGACAACGTCATCGCCGCCCCCGGCGCCGCGGAGGGCGACCGCCAGGTGCCGGGCCACCAGGTCGGCGGCGATCGCCGCGCCCGAGGGCTGCGGATAGACGCCGCTCGCGCTCCGGCTGCGCGTGACCCCGTCGGCCACTACGAGCACCGTCTCCTGCTGATCCAGGTGGACGGCGTAGGTGTCCTCGTTCGGCTTGTCCGGCGTCCGATTCTTGCGCGAGCCGGCGATGACGGCGCTCAAGCCCACTGCCGATCCCTTTCTGCTACGCGGTTCGCGCGCCTACGTCTCGTCCCGCCGACACGGCATGGTGCGGACAGGGTATCGTACCAACGGACTGGCGACCACGCCGGCACTTGGCAGCGGAAAGGAACCAGTGATGCCCCAAGAGAGCGATGGCGGGCGGCCGCGCCGGCGCAGCGCCGCCTCACCCAGCAAATCCGCAGGCAAAGGCGACCAGACGAAGCGTACGCGGCGCCTGCGCCTGATCCCGCTCGGCGGCGTCGGGGAGGTCGGCAAGAACTGCCTGCTGCTGGAACAGGGCACCGACATGGTCCTCATCGACGTCGGCGTCAAGTTCCCGGAAGAGGAGCTGCTGGGTATCGACCTGATCATCCCGGACCTCAGCTATGTCGCCGAGCACGTGGAGCAGTTGCGCGCCATCGTCATCACCCATGGACACGAGGACCACCTGGGCGCGCTGCCCTTTGTGCTGCGCCAGTTGAACAGCGCCTACCCGGTGCCGGTGTACGGCTCCCGGCTGGTCCTCGGCATGGCCCGCGCCAAGCTGGAGGAGCACCGCGCCCTGGCCCTCTGCGACTTGCAAGAGATCGACTTCGGGACCAAGGTCCACCTGGGGAGCATCCGCATCGAATTCTTCCCTGTCGGGCACAGCATCCCCGACGCGTCCGGCCTGATCATCGAATCGGCCTTCGGGACCATCGTCCATACCAGCGACTTCAAGTTCGGCGAGATGCCGCAATCCGGCCTCGACCGCCTGCACGCCGTCGCCCAGCACGGCGTCCAACTGCTGCTGTCCGACACGGTGCGGATCGAATCGGCCGAGCCGACGCGCTCGGAGGCGGAGGTCGCCAAGACGATCCACGACATCATGGCGGCGGCCGACGGACGGGTGATCCTGACGACCTTCGCCTCCAACCTGGCGCGGGTCAACTCCGTCATGCAGGCCGCCCACCAACTCGGTCGCCACGTGGCGGTCGCCGGTCGCAGTCTTGACCGCAACCTCGGCATCGCCCGTGAAGAGGGCTACATCAAAGTTCCGGACGACTTGCTGGTGTCGCTCGACCGCGCCGAGAAGTTGCCCGCCAACCAGGTGGTCCTGCTCACCACCGGCAGCCAGGGGGAGCCGAGTTCGGCGTTGGGCCGCATGGCCGTCGGCGAGCACCGCCTGTTGCGGATCCGGCAGGGCGACACCATCATCCTGTCCTCCTCGCCGATCCCCGGCAACGAGCAGACGGTGTCATCGACCATCGACAACCTGTTCCGGGCCGGCGCCCTCGTCCACTACTCGCCGATCACGCCGGCCTTGCACGCGTCCGGGCATGCCTCGCGGCGGGAGATTGGCCAGATGATGGACCTGATCAAGCCGGCGTACGCCGTGCCGATGCACGGCGAATACCGCATGATGGTGCTGTTCCGGCAGCTGGCCGCCGAGCACGGCATCCCCGCCGACCACGTGTTGCTGCCGGAAATCGGCCGGGCGATCGACGTGACGCAGGACGGCGCCCGCCTGGGCGGCACGGTCGCCTCCGGTTCCGTCCTGGTCGACGGCCTGACCGTCGGCGCCGTCGACCATGTCGTGTTGCGGGACCGCCGGGCGCTGGCCAGCGACGGCATCATGGTCATCTCCGCGGCGATGGACCGGGCCAGCGGCCGCCTGGTACGCACCCCGGAGATCCTGGCGCGCGGCTTCCTGCCCGCCGAGGACGGGCAGTTCCTGGATGAGGCGGTGGAGCGCATCGAACGCTCCCTGCGCCGCGGCCAGCCCGGCGAACTGGAATACCGCATCGTCGGCGAGCGCATGAAGGAGTCGCTGGCCGGCTTCGTCTACCAGCGCACCCGCCTGCGTCCGATGATCTTGCCGGTGATTATGGAGGTCTGAACGGCGCTCGGGGACGGGACCTTTGTCGAACGCCAATTGCGTATTGCTCCGGCGTGTGGTAGCCTTTCCTTGTAAGAAAGGAGGTGGTGTGTAGTGGGTAGTGCAAGTTGCTCGGGCAGCGGCAATGCTTCTACGCTGGTCTCCGTTGGGGTGACCGGGTTCTAGGGTCGCTGCCCGGCAGCTACCTGGCGGGGAGTGGGGGGCAACCTCCACTCCCCGCCTTTTTTCGTGCAGGTTCACCCATTACCCGGTGGTCGCCTGGCGAATGAATTCGCGGCTACGAGCGGCGAAACCCGCCTGCGCGGGTTGGGCCCCAGTCCGCGCAGGCGGACGTCGCTGGTCGGTAGGCGCGAATTTATTCGCCAGCCAAAGCCCACCTAATCGCGATGGGCGGGCCAACTACCCGAGCGGCCGCCGTTCCGGGATTCCGGGCCGGCGGGGGTATTGGGAATTCGTTGGGCGCGTCTTCTCGATGATGACCAGCTGGTGCTCGGGGAGCA
>JAICXR010000079.1 GCA_025980355.1 Chloroflexota bacterium
GTCGTCGAAGTGATAGTAGACGTGGCCGTAGATGTCGCGAATGTCGCGCCAGGCGAGCGGCGGATGGCGGACGCCGTTGGCGGCGAAGACGCCGTAGGCGGAGGTGAGGTCCAAGAGCTTCACTTCCGCGCCGCCAAGGGTGATCGAGAGGCCGTAGTGGTTGGCGGGCTGGTCCCAGGTCGTGATCCCCATCCTCTGGGCCAGGGCGATCATATTGTCGATACCGGCATATTTCAGGGTCTTCACGGCCGGCACGTTCATGGAGTTGCCCAGAGCCCGGCGCATGCTCAGCGGGCCGTGGAAATACTGGGCGGGGCAGTTGGCGACCTGATTGTCGTAGTTGCAGGGCGCATATGGCTCCTGGTTGGGGTCGGGATTACGCGGCGGGACCCAGGTGCCCAGCAGTTGCTGCTCGTTGATCGGGAACTCGGTCTTGGCGTCGACGACGATCGACGAAGGCGAATAGCCTTGCATGAAAGCGGCGGCGTAGGTGAAGGCCTTCGCGGTACTGCCGGGCTGCCGCTCCGCCGTCGCCACGTTGACCTGGCCGCTGATCGCCTGGTTGGTATAGCCGGCGCTGCCCACCATCGCCACGATCTCGCCGGTCTTGGGGTTGATCGCCACCAGGGAGCCGTCGGTGGCGTTGTGGGCGGCCTGGATTTTGGCGACCTGATCGGTGACGATCTGCTGCGCCGCCTGCTGCAACGGGTAGTCCAGCGTCGTGGTGATGCGCAAGCCGCCCTGGTACACGGCGTCGTGCCCGTAGGTCTGCACCAACTGATCGATGACATAAAACACGAAGTGCGGCGCCAGCAGCAATTGCTGCTGGGCGTGCGGGTCGACCAGGTGCACGTCTGCCTTCGCCGCGGCGTCGCTCTCGTCCTGGGTGATGAGCTGCTCGCGCACCATGTAGCCCAGCACCTCCGCCTGGCGGCGCTTGGCGGCGGGGAAGTTCACGAAGGGGTCATAGAGGGACGGCGACTGGGGAAGGCCGGCCAGCAGGGCGGATTGGGCGAGGTCCAGGTCCTTGGCGTGCTTGCCGAAGTACTCCTCAGAGGCGGCTTCCACGCCGTAACGGTTGTTGCCGTAGAAGATCTGGTTCAGGTACAGCTCCAGGATGCGATCTTTGGGCAGGGCCTTGGTGAGGCGGTAGGCCAGGACGGCCTCGCGCAGTTTCCGGGTGATGGAGACTTCGTTGGTCAGCAGCGTGCGCCGCACTAACTGCTGCGTGATCGTGCTGGCCCCGGAAAGCGTCCGCCCGCTGGAGACATCTTGCACCGTCGCGCGGAGAATGGAGTTGAGGTCGACGCCGGGGTCCTCCCAGAAGGTCGGGTTCTCCGTCGCCACCGTGGCCCAGATCAGGTCCGGGGACATCTCGTTGAGCGGCACGCTGGTGCGGACGCCGGTATTCGGGTCAACGATTTCATAGAGCTCTTTGCCGTTGCGATCGTAGATGATCGAGGTTTCGGCGAGGTGGGTGTTGCCCACCTCACTGACCGACGGCAGCCCCTTCGTGACCTGCTCGAAGGCGAAGGCCGTCCCGGCGACGCCGGTCAGCAGGAAGAGCGCCGCCGCCGTGGCGAGGGAGGCAAAGCCCAACACCAGGGCGAGCAACAGCGTGGCCAGCCAGCTCCGCGAGCGGGCGGCCGACGCCTGCCGTACCGTCAGCGACTGCCGGCGGCGCCGGCGGGCCATGATCGTACGCCGGGTGATGGAGCGCACGGAGGTCCCTAGCGGCCGGCGACCGGACGCTTACCGTGGTTCGCCGGCTTCTTCTTCCGCTGGCGCAGCTTGCTCCGCTTCTTGCTCATTCCGCTCAAGCCTCTCTGTACCGCATAGTCGGGTCGTTGCAGCCGCCGAGCTGCGCTCGGGGCACGTGGGCTTGAGTATACCTGTTGCGCCGACTACGCCTTTCCCGTACCCTGTATCCCGGCGAGCGTTCGCGCGGCACATGCACACACGATAAGGGAGTCTGACGGTTATGGCCGAGGCCGACCTGCGGCAGCGGAGCCGCATTCTGTACGACGGGCGCGACCGGGCCGCCGCCCGCGCCTACGTCAAGGGCATCGGGTTCACGGATGCCGACCTGGCCAAACCGATGATCGGCGTCGCCCACACCTGGATCGAGACCATGACCTGCAACATCAACCTGAGGGAGCAGGCGGTGTCGGTGAAGGAGGGGGTCCGGGCGGCCGGCGGGACGCCGATGGAGTTCAACACCATCGCCATTAGCGACGGCGTGACGATGGGCACCGAAGGTATGAAGGCGTCGCTCATCAGCCGGGAGGTGATCGCCGACTCGATCGAACTGGTCGGCCGGGGCCACATGTTCGACGCCATGGTGACGCTCGTCGCCTGCGACAAGACCTTGCCCGGGGCGGCCCTGGCCTTGATCCGCCTGGATATCCCGTCCTTGCTGCTCTATGGCGGCAGCATCCTGCCCGGCCGCTATGCCGGGCGGGACGTGACGATCCTCGACGTGTTCGAGGCGGTGGGCGCCGTCGCCGCCGGCACCATGACGGAGGCCGAGTTGCGGGCGCTGGAGAACGTGGCCTGCCCCGGTGCGGGCGCCTGCGGCGGGCAGTTCACGGCCAACACCATGGCCATGGCGATGGAATTCCTGGGGCTCTCGCCCATGGGGTCGGCGCGGGTGCCGGCGCCGGATGATCGCCGGGCGGCGGTCAACCATCGTGCCGGTCAGGTGGTCCTGGAGGCCCTGCAGCAAGATCTGCGCCCCAGCAAGATCCTCACCCGGCAGTCCTTCCTCAACGCCATCGCCGGCGTGGTTGCCAGCGGCGGCTCCACGAACGCCGTCTTGCATCTGGTGGCGATGGCACGGGAAGCGAACATCGCCCTGTCCATCGATGACTTCGACCTGGTCAGCCAACGCACGCCGCTGCTCGGCGACCTCAAGCCGGGTGGGCGGTTCGTGGCGGCCGACCTCGACACCGCCGGCGGCACGGCCCTGCTGGGCCGGCGCCTGCTGGAAGGCGGCTACCTGGACGGCGGCCAGATGACGATCACCGGCCGCACGATCGCCGAGGAAGTGGCGGCGGCGCCGGAGACGCCCGGCCAGGAGGTAGTGCGGCCGCTGGAACGGCCGCTGAAGGCGCACGGCGGGCTCCTCATCCTGCGCGGCAACCTGGCCCCGGACGGCTGCGTCGTGAAGGTGGCCGGGCATGAGCGCGTCCTGCATCGCGGACCGGCCCGCGTCTTCGACAGCGAAGAGGCGTGTATGCGCGCCGTCACGCGCCGCCAGATTAACCCAGGCGACGTCGTGGTCATCCGCTACGAGGGGCCCAGCGGCGGACCGGGCATGCGGGAGATGCTGGGCGTCACCGCGGCGATCGTGGGCGTCGGGCTGGGCGACTCGGTGGCGCTCCTGACCGACGGTCGCTTCAGCGGCGCCACGCACGGCCTGATGATCGCCCACGTCTCGCCGGAGGCGTACCGGGGCGGCCCGATCGCCGCCGTGCGCGAGTCGGACACGATAGTGGTCGACGTCAACGAACGCCGGCTCGATGTCGAGATCACCGACGAGGAGATGCGCACGCGTCTGGCGGCCTGGCAACAGCCGGCGCCCCGCTACACCAGCGGCGTCTTCGCCAAGTATGCCGCCAGCGTGAGCTCGGCGTCGGAAGGCGCGGTCACGCTGCCCAAATGGTGAGGGGGAAGAACGGGGCCGGCTCGGCGGCCCCGCCGCTGTCGCTGCGGCGCGGGGACGACTGATGGCGTCGTGTGCGGCGACGAAGATTCTGGCGGACGGGCCGGGGGCCGTCTGTGGCGCGACCGTGCTCTCCCTGCCGGAGGCGACCTCGACCCAGGATGTCGCCCGCGACCTGATCCGGCAGGGCGCCGTCGCGGGGACGGCGGTCGTGGCGGGATATCAGACGGCGGGGCGGGGGACGCACGGGCGCGGCTGGCTCTCGCCCGCCGGCGCCGGGGTCCATCTCTCCGTGCTCGTGCAGGTGCCGGCGAAGCCGGAGGCGATTCCCTGGCTCACGCCGGCGGCGGCGATCGCCACGGTCCAGGCCCTGCGCGGCCTCTCCAGCGTGCCGCCGCGCCTGAAGTGGCCCAACGACGTGCTGCTCGGCGGGATGAAAGTCGGCGGCGTGCTCACGGAGGTCCCGGCGGGATCGACGCTGGCGGTGGTAGGCATCGGCGTCAACCTCCACGCGGCGCCGGACGGCCTAGCAACCGCGGCCACGATGCTCGACGCCTGGGCGCTGCGCGCCGTGGATCGGTACGATGTTGTCGCCCGGGTGCTGCGCGAACTTGACCACCTGCTGGCGCGTCTGCTGCGCGGGCGGCTGGACCACGTGAAGGAGGCCTGGCGGCTGTTGCTCGACACGGTCGGCAGCGCCGTCACCGTGGAGCGGGATGGCGCTGTGGTGGCCGGTCGCGCCACGGCGGTCGACGGCTCCGGCGCGCTGATCGTCAAAACGGCGACTGGCGGTACCATTCGGGTGGCGGCCGGCAGCGGCGCCCTGGTGCGACATGGCGTCTGAAGGTGCATCGTCGATGACTGAGCAAGCGGGCGAGAGCGACGAGAGCGCCCAGCGGCGGGCCGCCCTGGAGCGGATCCGCAGACGGGGCATCGATCCCTTCCCCACCACCTTCGTCCGCACGCACACCTGCGCCGAAGCCGCCGCCCTGGCCGACACCCCGACCAGTGTCACCGTCGCCGGGCGCATGGGCGTGCTGCGCGACCTGGGGCGCCTCGCCTTCGTCCACATTGGCGACGACAGCGGTCGCGTGCAGTTGCTCCTGCGGCGGGAGACCCTGGGCGATGCCGGATGGGCGTTGTTGCGCGACCTGCACGCGGGCGACATCGTCGGCGCCACCGGCGAGACTCTGCGGTCGCGTCCCGGCGAGCCGTCGGTGGGCGTGCAGACGTTGACGCTGCTGGCGAAGGCGCTGCAGCCGCCGCCGGAGAAGTTCCACGGCCTGAAGGACGTGGAGCTGCGCCAGCGCCAGCGTTACCTCGACCTCATGTCCAACGAGCGCAGCCGGGAGGTCTTCCGCCTCCGGAGCCGGATCGTCAGTTGTCTCCGACGCTGCCTGGATGCGCGGGGCTTCCTGGAAGTGGAGACGCCGGTGCTGCAGCCGCTCTACGGCGGGGCCTCGGCCCGGCCGTTCCAGACCTATCATAATGAGCTCGAGCAGCAACTCTACCTTCGCATCTCCGACGAGCTGTATTTGAAGCGCCTGATCGTCGGCGGCTTCGACCGGGTGTACGAGATTGGCCACGATTTCCGCAACGAAAGCGTCTCCTTCAAGCACAACCCGGAGTTCACGATGCTGGAGGCCTACCAGGCCTACGCCGACTACTACGATATGATGGAACTCTATGAATCGCTGGTCGCGTCGGTGGCGCAGGAGGTCGCTGGCGGCCTGCTCGTGGACTACCAAGGACAACGGCTCGACCTTTCCCCACCCTGGCGGCGGTTGACGATGCACCAGGCAATCCAGGAGGCGACCGGCCTGGACTTCAACGACTACCGCGACGCGCCGGCCCTTGCCGCCGCCTGCCGGGAGCGCCACCTGCGCTACGGTGACGGGGCGAGCTGGGGAAAGATGATCGACGAGCTGGTCAAGAACTATGTCGAACCGACGCTGATCCAGCCAACCTTTCTGATGGACTATCCCTGGGAGCTCTCGCCGCTGGCGAAGCGCCACCGCGACGACCCGCTGCTGGTGGAACGCTTCGAGCCATTCGTCGCCGGCTTCGAGCTGGGCAACGCCTTTAGCGAGCTGAATGACCCCGACGACCAGCGCGAACGCTTCCTCGACCAGCAACGGGCGGCGGCGCAAGGCGACTTCGAGGCCCAGCAATTGGACGAGGATTACCTGCTGGCGTTGCAGCACGGCATGCCGCCGACCGGGGGCATCGGCCTCGGGGTGGACCGACTGGTGATGCTGCTCAGCGACAACCATTCCATTCGGGAGGTGATCCTCTTTCCCCACCATCGGCGTACCGAGACAGGAGGTGCGGAATAGTGTTGCCGCTGCCCTATATCCGCGACCACGTCGAAGAGGTGCGCCGTCGCCTCAGCCTCCGGCATACGCCGGGCCCCCTCGACGAGTTGCTGCGCCTTGACGAGCAGCGCCGGGCCGTGCTGGGCGAGGCCCAGGCCCTCCGGGAACGCCGCAACGCCGCCAACGAGGCCATCAAGCGCAGCGGGCGACCGAACGAGGAGCAACGCAACGAGCTGCGCGCACTCTCGGAGCGGATCAAATCGCTGGACGGGGAGCAGGACGCCATCGAACGAACCCTGAACGACCTGGCGCTGACCCTGCCCAATCTGCCGAATGCCGACGTGCCGGTGGGTGCCACCGACCAGGACAATGTGGAGTACATGCGCTGGGGGGAACTGCCGCAATTCCCCTTCCCGCCGCGGCCGCACTGGGAGATCGGCGAGCGACTGGACATCCTCGATTTCGATGCCGGTGTCAAGCTGGCCGGAACGCGCTTTTATGTGGCGCGCGGCCTTGGCGCCCGCCTCCAGCGTGCCCTGACGGACTTCTTCCTTGACACCCACGTCGCCCGGCAATCCTACACCGAGGTCTCGCCGCCCTACCTCATCCGCAGTGCGGCGATGCTCGGCTCGGCCAAGCTTCCCAAGTTCGCGGAAGACGCCTACTATTTGAAGGAGGACGACCTCTGGCTGAACCCGACGGCGGAGGTGGCGCTGACCGACCTCCACCGCGACGAGATCCTGTCCGCCGAGCAGTTGCCGCTACGCTACACCGCCTACTGTCCGTCCTGGCGGCGGGAGGCCGGCTCCGCCGGGCGCGACACGCGCGGCGTCATCCGCGTCCACCAGTTCCACAAGGTGGAGATGTATGCCTTCTGCCGGCCCGAAGAGTCCTACGCCCAGTATGATCGCCTGATCGCCGACGCCGAGGACCTGTTGCAGGCGTTGGGGCTGCCCTATCGCGGCCTGCGCATTTGCACGGGCGACCTCGGCTTCACGGCCGCCGCCCAGGTCGATCTCGAAGTCTGGCTCCCGGGCGCGGCGGAATACAAGGAGATTTCGTCGATCAGCAATTGCGAGGAGTTCCAGGCGCGCCGGGCCAACATCCGCTTCCGCCGGGCGGCCGGGGAGCGCCCGGAGTTCGTCCACACCCTGAACGGCTCCGGGCTGCCCATCGATCGCACGCTGGCCGCCATTTTAGAGAACTATCAGCAGGAGGATGGCAGCGTGGTGGTCCCCGAAGTATTGCGCCCGTACATGGGCACGGAGGTTATCCGCTAGCCCCAAGATCGCCGGGGCCAAGACTGCCCCTCACGTCAGCCCCAGTCGCTCCCGCTGCTCCGGCGGCGCGCCGACCTCCGCGAGCTTCGCGCTCAGTGCCTGCTGCATCGCGAGCAGCACGTCCGGCCGGGCCGCCGCCAGGTTCTCCAACTCGTTGGGGTCGGCGCTCGTGTCGCTCAGCCAGGTCGGCTCTGGCCAGGAGGGGGTGCGGGCGACGCGATAGCCGTCCCGGTACGGGCCGAGGTCGTAGGGGGTGAACTTCGCCAGGTAGGGGCTGTGCCAGTGCAGCGGCCGGTTCTCCGCCACCGGCGACTGGTGCAGCACCCAGCGCCCGTCGGCGATGCTGACGCTCTTGCCGAAGACGCCGCTGAGGGCATACTCGCGCGTCGGGGCGGCGCGGTCTTCCAGGACCGGCAGCAGGTCGACGCCGTGGCGGTCGGGCGGGATCGGGCGGCCCACGGCCGCCAGCACCGTCGGGTAGATGTCCACCAGTTGCACCAGTTGCTCCCGCCGCTCGCCGTGGGCGAGCGTGGGGTGGGCCACGATGAAGGGGATGTGGGCGCTGGCGTCGTGCAGGTGGGTCTGCATCTTGCCCATGCGGCCGTGGTCGCCGTTGTAGGTGCCGTGATCGGTGGTGAAGACGACGAGGGTGTCCTTCCAGAGGTCCAGCCGGTCCATGGCGTCCAGCAGGCGGCCCAGCCAGCGGTCCACCAGCACGACCTTGGCGGCGTAACGGGCGCGGGCGCTCTTGAACTGGGCCTCGGTCATCACCCCCCGCCACTTCGCGTAGGGCGCGGCCGCCTTCCAGCCCTCGATGGCGTAGGCCCGGGGATCGAACCGCTCCACCAGCTCCGCCGGCGGGTCCCACGGCTCGTGCGGGTCGAAGCAGTCGAGGTGCAGGTAGAAGTCCTCGTAGGTGTGGTTCCGCTCCAGCCAGTCGGCGGCCCGCCGGAAGACCTGGGCGCAGAACCAGTCCTCCTCCGAGCGGCGGAGGTGGTGGACGTTGCGCCAGTGGCGCTCATTCTTGGCCAGGAGGTCCCCCGGCGGGCAGGGGAAGCCGTCCAGGGGATCCGTGTGCCAGGCGTCCGACTCCGCGCCGCGCAGGAATTCGAAGCCGCTGTAGCCCATGTGGTAGTTGCCGGAGCCCTGCTCCCACAGGTGGAAGTGGTCGGTGACGAGGTAGCTGATGCGGTAGCCCTCGTCGACGACGCGCCGCAGCGAGCGATTGGGTGGGCCGGAGACCTGGCGCGGCAGGTCCAGGTCGTCCTCTTCTAGCGGCGCCCAGCCGCGCTCCAGGAAGTCGTAGCGCCCGGTGTAGAGGTCGCGCCGGGCCGGCATGCAGGGGTGGCTGCCGCAGTAGGCGTGCTCGAACACCGTGCCGCGCGCCGCCAGGCGGTCCATGTTCGGCGTCGGCACCACCCAGTCCGGCGCCTCCGTGCTCCAGCACTCGTTGAGCGGCCGGCCGTGGTGATACGGGCCGCAGTGGTCGCGCCGCAAGGTGTCGCAGAGGATGACGATGACGTTCATGGCGCTTCAGCGGCCCTCACTTCCCCCAGTAGTCCGCATACTGGGCCAGCAGCGTCTGTTGCGCGGCGTCCAGCGCCTGCTGGGTGGGCGTCTTCAGGCTCAGGACGTCGTTCGCCGCGGTATTGAGCGCCGTGTTCATGACGTCGGTGTAGGGCCAGCGCCAATGGGCGGTGGGCAATTGGGCGATGAAGATCTGGCCCGGCGACTGGATGGTCTGCTTCACCTGATCGAGCGCCGCAAGCGCCGCCGGCAACTGGTGGGTGGCCTGGTAATACGTCACCTGGGTCGGCGTCTCCGCCAGGAATTGGTAGAGTTGCTGCACCGCCTCCGGATGCTTGCCGCCGGCCGGCCGGGCGAAGGAGAAGCCGCCCTGCCAGGTGCCGTTCTGGCCGCCGGACGGGTGTGGCACCACGCCGCCGCTGTATTGCAAGGACGAGGCGGAGGCGGCGAGGTCGGCGGTCAATCCCCAGTGGGCGGCGACCATCGACAGCCGGGCGTTCTGGCCGAACGTCTGGAGCAGATTTCCGGTCACACCCTGCTTGGCCAGCGCGTCCGGCGTGCCGTATCGCTTGGCGTAGCCCAGCATCCAGTCGTAGGCCTGGACGTTCTCGGCCCGGTTGATCGTCGGCTTGAACGCCTTGTCGTCGAAGTAGTCGCCGCCGAAGGTCCAGATCCAGCCGATGTTGGACCAGTTGCTGATCCAGGGCAGGAAGCCGAAGCGTTGGGTGCTGGGGTCGCCGCCTTGCTGGGTGAGCACCTGGGCGTAGTGGTCGAGGTCGTCCCAGCTCTGCGGACCCTTTTTCGCGTCCAGCCCAGCCTGTTGCAACTGGGAGACATTCCAGAACAGGCCGCGAATGCCGGTGTCCTGCGGCATCGCGTAGAGCTTCCCCTGGTAGGTCGCCTCCTTGACGGCGGGAGCCAGGAAGGTCTTGGCCGGGTCAACGGCGCGCAGTAGATCGCCCACCGGCTGGAAAAGACTCTTGACGGCCCAGCTGACGACGAGGTACCGGTCGAAATGCGTGACATCGGGGGGCGTCCCGGCGGCGATCACCGTTTGCAGTTTGGTGACGTCGACCGTCGGGCTGACCTGCACGTTCAAGCCGGGGTTGGCCGCCTGGAACTGCGGCACTAGCAGCTTCCAGCCGGCGACCAACGCGCCGGTGCTGGGCAGGAAGACGCTGAAGGCGGTGGCGCTGCCGGCAGGCGGCGCGGTAGCCGCGGCCGGCACCGAGGCGGTCGCGCCCGTCGATGGCGCGCCGCTCTGCACTGTGGTTGTGGCCGCCGTGGCCGGTGCGACGGTCGCCGTGGTGGGCGACGCGACGGTCGCCGCCGCTGTGCCGCCAGGGCCGCCGCACGCCGTCAGGAGGGCGAGGCCGCCAATCGCGGAGGCACTCAGGCAAAGGAGCCGGCGGCGACCGATGGAGCCTCGAGTTTTCACGAGCATGTGTTCACCCCCCGTATCTTGCTACGGAAGGATAGCAGAGCCGCGAGTGGGGAGGGTGCGCCGGGCCGCCGATCGCCATCTCGGCCCGGCGACGGCCCTTACGTTTGCTTCGACAGGACGGCGTCGACCTGCTCCTTGGCCTGCTTCAGGCCGTCGGACGGCGAAAGCTTGCCGCTCCAGA
>JAICXR010000541.1 GCA_025980355.1 Chloroflexota bacterium
ACATGGGGCGGTGGCGAGTTCACGGCGGACGCGGTGGCGCGGGTCGGTCGGCTGCTGCTCCTTGGCGGGGCCTGGAATGGGCGATCGGTGATCTCTCCGGCGAGCGTCCGCCAGACGCTGGACGCCGTACCTGTCCCGCTGCCCGACCGGGTGGCCGACCCATCGGCGCCCGCGTCCGGGCTGGCCTGGTACCTCAACGCCGACGGCGTCTGGCCGAGTGTGCCCCGCGACGCCTTCGCCGGGGCGGGGGCCGGCCACCAGGTGCTGCTGGTCGTGCCGAGCCTGGAGCTGATCATCGTCCGCAACGGGGCGAACCTCGCCCC
Source organism: Chloroflexota bacterium (assembly GCA_025980355.1). Classification (GTDB taxonomy): domain Bacteria; phylum Chloroflexota; class UBA4733; order UBA4733; family UBA4733; genus UBA4733. The sequence goes on from JAICXR010000541.1 coordinate 324, forward strand.
GGAGGTACCGTTCTGGACGGCGGTCGCGCGCCACCTGTTCGATCCACTGCTGGCGACGTTGCGCCAGGCAGAGACGTGAGCGTTGTGGTACCGTAGGCGAAATTCCGATCCCCCCGTTGGCGTGTATGACCGGGTTAGGAGAGAAAGGTCCAACCGAGAAAGGAGATCGAACGATGTCGCATCACACCGATCAGCGCAAGGTGAGCCGCCGTGCGCTGCTCTCCGGGGCAGCCGGGCTGGCCGGTTGGGGCAGCCTGGTCGCCCTGTCGGCTTGCGGCGGTGGGTCAGCCGCATCGTCGGCGACAACGGCGGCGCCAGCCAGCCAGGCCGCACCGACGACCAGTACCAGCGCGACGAGCGCCGCAGCATCGAGCGCGACAACGACGGCCAGTGTCAGCGCCACGGCGGCCAGTGTCAGCGCCACGACAAGCGCGGCGTCGGTTGCCGGGAAGACGACCGTCACCTACTGGTTCTGGGGCGACCCGACCTACCTGGCGCCGGAGCAGCGGGTCGCCCAGGCCTTCGAGCAGGCGAACCCGAGTATCCACATCGAACTGACCCTGCTACCCTATGGCGACCTGGAGAACAAACTCACGGCGACGTTCGCCAGCGGCGCGCCGCCCGACACGCACCACCTGGACATGCCGCTCGTCCAGTCGTATGGCAAGCGCGATGTACTGGTGGACCTCAATCCCTACCTGAGCCGCGATCCGGTGATCAACACGGCGTTCTACCAGAGCTCCGCCTACAGCAAGATCGCGCTGGACATCATGAGCTACCAGGGTCACGCCATCGGCCTGCCCAACAGCGCCGCGCCCAACCTCTACTACTACAACGGCGACATGTACCGCGCCAACGGCCTCCAGACGCCGTATGAACTGTGGAAGGCGAATGGCTGGACGTGGGACGCCTTCACCAACGCCGCCGCGCACATCGCCAAGAAGACCGGTACCACCTGGGCGCCGGCGGGTGCTTCCATGGGCCTGGCGCGCCTGTGGATGAACAGCGCGGGCGGCAAGGAGTTCGACGACATCAAGGCGCCGAAGCAGTGCCTCTACGGCGACCCCGCCTCGGTCGAGGCGCTGAGCGAACTGCACGACCTCATGTATAAGGACCACATCATGCCGGTCAACTTCAGCAAGGAGGTGGGCAGCGACGACACCACGGCCTTCGCCGCCGGCAAGGTGGCGATGATGCCGCGCTGGACCTCGGGCATCCTCACCTACAACAAGATCACCAGCTTCAAGTGGGGCATGGTCCCCTACCCCAAGTACACGGTCAACGCCCACGACTTCGCCACCTCCGGCGACGCTATCGCCAAGGTGAGCAAGGTCCAGGACGCCGCCTGGGCCTGGGTCAAGTACGGCGTGGGGCCGGAAGGCAGCGCCGTGTCGGCGGCCGACGGCACGAACGTCTATTTCCATCCCGACGCCCAGAAAATCGCCCAGCAGGCGCTCCAGAAAATCCCGTCGTTGGAGACCCCCAACGCCGTTGTGGAGATCATGGCCGATGGTCCCGGCAGCTTCATCCGCCTGCTCTCCGTCAATCAGGACAAGATCAACGGCCTGATCAGCCCGGAACTGAGCAAGATCTGGAACAACACGGTGCCGCCGGCGGACGCCGGCAAAGCCATCGACCAGACCGTCGACGCCTTCTTGCAAGCGAATCCCCAGTAGCGAAAGAGAGGGCCACGTGGCGACAGCAGCGACAGAGCCGGCGGCTGGAGTGTTGACCCACTGGCCGGCGGAGTGGAGCGCGCCGAGCGCGGACCCGGAGACCGGCGCCACCGTCCGCCAACTGACCAACTACAAAGGGCACAGCCACCACCTCTACTTCACGAACCCCGGCTGGCACGCCGGTGGCCGGCGGGTGCTCTTCGGCTCCGATCGTGCCAACCGGACGAACCTGTTCTCAATGGACCTG
>JAICXR010000361.1 GCA_025980355.1 Chloroflexota bacterium
GCCTTCTTCGTCGTGCTCAGACCGGTGATGGCGAGCGGCGCGACGGCGCGATCTGGGTCGTGCACGAGCTGGCCGCCGTCGACCTGTTGCGCCGGCAATGCGTCCCCGTCGAGCGCGACTGGTTTGGCATCGGACGGCAGCAGGACGGTGAGTGGCCGCTCATGCAGGTCCGGATTGGCGACGGCGAAGGCGCCCTTGGATGGGCCAGCGAGATGGGCGATGGCCACGTCGCGCAGCGCCGTTGCGGACTCGATCACGCCGCGCAGCATCGGATGGGTGTCCTGGTAGACCTCGTGGATCGACGAGCCCGGCAGGACATCATGGAACTGGTTGAGCAGCAGCGTCGTCCAGCCCTCATCGAGCTGGTTGTAGGGATACGGAAAGCCGCCGCTGAGCGCGGCGAGGGCGCCGAAGGTCTCGGCCTCGGTCAGCCGGTGCTCCGATTGCCGGTTGAGCTGCTTGACGAGCGCCTGGGTGGTCAGGGTCGCGCGGTGCAGCTCCAGATACTGCTCGCCGACGTAGACCGGCAAATCCTCCCGCGGCAGCTCGGCGAAGAACTCCTCGATCTTGCCCATCTTCAGGCGCGGCAGCACCGGGTAGTCCTTGATCCGCTGGTAGTTCTCCAGCATCTCGCGGTCTGGGCCGCCACCGCCGTCGCCCCAGCCGAAGGCGAGCAGCGTCTGGTCGGTCAGCCGCTTGCCGCGGAATGCCTTCCAGGTGCCGTAGGTGTCGTAGGGCTGGATGTCGCCGTTGTAGCCGCGATCGGGGTTGAAGAAGGAGTGGGCGACGACGCGGCTGCCGTCGATCCCCTCCCATTGAAAGAGGTCGAACGGGAACTGGTTCGTCTCGTTCCAGTTCAGCTTGGTCGTGAAGAAGCTGGTAAGCCCGGCGCCGAGGAGTAGTTGCGGGATGGCGCCGGAGAAGCCGAAGACGTCCGGCAGCCAGGCGACCGTGTTGCGGACGCCGAACCGGGACTGGAAGTAGCGCTGGCCGTAGAAGAGCTGGCGGACGAACGCCTCGCCGCCGGTCACCTGGCAATCGGGCTCCAGCCAGGAACCGCCGACCGGCTCCCAGCGGCCCTCCTTGACCCGCTCCTTGATCCGCTTGAAGAGCTCGGGGTCGTCCTGCTCGATCCAGACATACGCCTGGGCCGAGGACTGGTTGAAGGTGAAGTCCTCGAAGACGTCCATCAGGTGGAGGACGCTGGAGAAGGTGCGTCGCGCCTTGCGCTTCGTCTCGGCGAACGGCCAGAGCCAGGCGAGGTCGATATGCGCGTGACCGGAGAGCGTCAGATTGCCGATCGGCGGGTAGCGCCGCCTGATCTCCTCCAGTCCGTCGGCGATGACCTGCCGGGCATCGGCGATGGCCGGGAAGGCGGCGTCCGGCAGCGGCCGCAGCTCGTCCTTCGGTGGCGGAATGTGCCAGATGCCGGAGAGGACCAGCTCCCCTTCGTAGCCGGGCACGTCGTAGTCGCCGAGTCCGACCGAGTGGCGGTTGCCGCCTTCGAGGTCGCCCGAGACGTAGCGCGTCATGGCAACGTCGAAATCGGTCGGCCAGCCGGGGGCGACGGCGCGGTAGGCGGCGTCGGCCAGATCGAGGAAGAGCGGGAAGGCCTCGTGCTCCTTGAGCTGCTCGGCCGTGTCGATGACCATCTTGAGGTCGCGTTCGAAGTCGCGAACCTCGGGGTAGGGCACGGCCAGCAGCGCCCGGTCGATCGCCGGCGCATAGACGTGGGCGCCGAACATGCCTTTCGGCACGACCTCCGCCTCGATCTGGATCTTCTCGCCGCCCTTGGCCTTGTCGCTGATCGGGAAGTCGTGGTGGAAGGGGTTGAGCCCCATCTGGTAACCCGGCGTGAGCTTGACGAAGCCCTCGCCGCCGAGCCAGAGCTCGATCTCGACCGGCTGCCCGGACCATTCCTTCGGAATGGTTGCCAAGGCCGTCAGCTTGACCGGTGTGTCGACGATCGGCCAGGGATCGCCCGCCTTCAGCGGCACGGTCTGCCCATCGCTGCCGGTGAACTCCCACTCGTCGATCCGGCTGACGCGGGCATTGCGCCAGGACCGCAGCTCCGGTAGCCACCGCTTCAGCCGTTCCAGCCGACGCTGGTCCTTCTTCAGTTGCTCGTCCAAATCGAAACGCCCCCTTCAACGCTCACGGTATCGATCCGGCATCATTCGCCGGAACCATCGCCCCATTGTCCCACGTGATTGCCCGCGGACGTGGGGCCACACAAAGCGATGCTGGAATTCAGGTGAGGTACAGTACAGAACATGGTCCCAGATTGAAATCAGGAGCTGGACGTACAAAGTCCCTTCGGGACTGGGTGCGGCAGCGTTCTCAGCCTCGGAGAGGCTTCGTCGGTTGAGCGCCTGATTTCAATCTGGCGTTGGGCGGCGTCTCACGCCGTATACGACAGAGCTACTTGAAGCTGCCGACGCTGATCCCCTCGACGAACGCGCGTTGGAAGAGCAGGAACAGCACCACGACCGGGAGGACCACCAGCGCGGACGCGGCCATCAGCAGGTTGAACTTCACGTCGTAGGAATCCTGCGACTGGAAGAAGGTCAGGCCGATGGAGAGCGTGTACTTCGAGGCGTCTTGCAAGTAGATCAGCGGGCCGAGGAAGTCATTCCAGGCGGCGATGCCGGCGAAGATCGAGATGACGCCGAGGGCAGGCAGGGACTGGGGCAAGATGATGCGCCAAAAGATCTGGAACTCATTGGCGCCGTCGATCCGGGCGGCGTCGGAGATGTCCCTCGGGATTTGCATGAAGAACTGGCGCATGAGGAAGATCCAGAACGCGGTGCCGAAGAAGCGGGGCACGACCAGCGGCAGATAGGTGTTGACCCAGTGCAGCCGGGCGAAGATGTCGAACAACGCCACGATCAACACCGGGAAGGGGACGAAGACGCTGGCCAGGACGACCAAGAAGACCTTGTCCCGGCCCGGCCACTCGATGCGCGAGAACCCGTAGGCGATGATCGGATTGGAGATGACGGAGCCGATGATGGTAAGCGCCGTGATAGCAGTCGTGTTCCAGAGGAAGCGCCAGAACGGAAAGACTTCGGTCGCCTTCTTGAAATTGAACCATTCGAGACTGTGCGGCCAGAGCGTCGGCGGATAGATCGAGAGCTCGTGATTGCTTTTGAGCGCCAGCGCGACCATCCAGTAGAACGGCAGGATGAAGACCGCGCACATGACGATCAGGATGATGCGTGGGACGACTTGCTGCCCCAGGAGGCGCCGCAGGCGGCGTTGGGTGGCGCGACCGGGCCGCTCCAGATCGGTGATCCCGGCGCCGGTGGCCTGGTCTCTGGTTATCGTGGCCATAATCGTCCCTCCTGGGGAAGCGCGGATTGCCGGTCACGTGACATCGTAATGAACCCATCGGTTTGATGTCTGGAAGATCAAGATGGCGATGGCGAAGGTGATCAGGAAGAGCACGACGGCCATTGCGGCGGCATACCCCATCTGACCGCCGTATCGGAAGGCATTGGCGTAGAGGTAGTAGACGTAAAAGTTGGTCGAATTGGCCGGCCCGCCCTGGGTGATGATGTACGATTCGGTGAAGACTTGAAGCCCCTGGCTGACGCCGAGGATCAGGTCGTAGAGGATCACCGGGGTCATCAGGGGCAGGGTGACGTTACGGAAGCGGGAGGCGATGCCGGCCCCATCGATCATTGCGGCCTCGTAAAGACTTTGCGGGATCCCCTTGAGGCCGGCCAGGAAGATGAGCGCCACCTGTCCAGCGCCGAATTGGGCGATGGCGACGATGGCGATCTTGGCGTAGCGGGTGTCGCCGAACCAGTTCGGCGGGTGGATCCCGAACTCCCGCAGGAATTCGTTGACGATGCCTTGATTCGGATCGAGCAATGTCAGGAAGATAAACGAGATCGCAAAGAGGGGCAGCACCGATGGCATGAAGAGGATGGTGCGGTAGACCGGTACCTCCGGCACTGGCGCGTTCATCGCCAAAGCCA
>JAICXR010000356.1 GCA_025980355.1 Chloroflexota bacterium
CCCTGGACGTGCTAGACATTCTCGAAGCGCAAATGCGGCTCGGCACGCCAACGGCGTCCGTCTAGGATGCGCCGATGCCTGGGCGGGCATGTGAGAACGACACGGCCGCCTGGGCCCGTCTTTCTGTGCCGGCCTTTGCCCATGATTGGGACTCGCCTGAGGACGCTGAGTATGACGAGCCGCGGTGACGTCGTGCTGGTCCCGTTCGACTTCACCGACCGCAGCGTCGCGAAACTTCGGCCGGCTGTTGTCGTCTCCAGCGACACGTACCATACGGCCACGCCGGGGCGACCGTTACCTTCACACGCGAGTCGGGATAGCCCGGGCTTTTCCGGACCGCGTCCGCTACGCTCCGCGCGGGCGCATGGAGACCCGACGGGCCGGGTCCCACCAGTAGGCGTCCGGCGCCGCGTGCCATTCCGGCAGACCCAGGCCGGCCGGGTTGTAGACCGCCTCGCCGGCCCGAACGGTCAGCACGCAGTCGAGGAGACGGTCGCCAACGAGCGTCGCTTTGCCGCAGTCGACCAGCGGGAAGCGCCCCTGCTCCAGCAAGCGGAAGACGGCGACATCGGCCACGTTGCCGGCGGCGAGCGAGCCGAGCTCCGGGTGGCCGATTTCCTGCGCCGGTGCCCAGGTGGAACGGGCGATCACTCCCTCCAGCGAGATACCCATGTTCAAGCACTTGTTCATCGTCGTCAGCATGTCGAAGACCGGACCGTTGATGTTGCCGGCGTGCAGATCGGTGCTGATCGAATCCGGCAGGAAGCCCTGCTGGATCGCCGGCACCGCATTGCGATACCAGAAGCTCGCAGCGCCGTGGCCGAGGTCGAAGATGATGCCGCGTTCCCGCGCCTCCCACATGTGCGGCTGCACCGCGCCATCGTCGTCCAGGATCGGGAACTGCTGGGCGAAGACGTGGGTGTGAATGTCGCCGGGGCGCAACTTCTTCAACAGCAGGTCGGCGTAGGGCCGCTCCGGCGCCGGCCAGAAGTCGACCATCACCGGCTTCCGGCACAGTTCGGCCGCTTCCACCGCGCGCTCGACCGCCGCCCAGGGCGGATGGCCGGCGTCGAACGGACGGTTTGCCCAGTAGTGGGCGGTTTTGATGCCGACCACGACATCGCCATATTCCTCCGCCACAGCGGCGGCGAGCGCCGGCCGCATCTCGGCGATGTCGTGCTCCCAGGGGCCGGCCATGCCCTGGCCGACGATGTTGACGTAGGCGAGGACGCGAATCTTGGAGTGGTCGATGATCCGCTCTTTGAACTCCGGGAAGTCCCGCCAGCCCGACGTGCCGGCATCGACCACCGTCGTGACGCCGCAGGAGAAGGTGGAGAGCGCCGGCGGCACGGAAAGGGAGGACCGCGCGTGGCCGGCGAAGACGTGGCAGTGCATGTCGATGATGCCGGGCGTGACGTAACAGCCGCCGACGTCGAGGACGCGCTTCGCCCCGCCGCTCGGAACGTCGGGCGCGACCTGCGCGATCTTGCCGTCCGCTATGGCGACATCGAGCAGGGCGCTGATGCTGTGGCGCGGGTCAATGACGTGGCCGCCCTTGAGCAGCAGGTCTACCGGGGCCCCTTCACTCGGCATAGCCACTGCAGCGACCTTTCTCTCTTCACGCCGATACGGTTCAGCGGCGACCGGGGCCGCGACTGCGGGCCGGTGCACGCTCAACTCCGCCTCCCGGTTGCTCGGTCGGGGACCGGGGGCAATCATAGTATGCGCCGGCCCTGGCGGAAAGCGTCGTTTGCTAGCGTGGTACCGGCGTCGGCGCGGCGATGATCCTGGGCCGGCCGGCCGGCGCCATGAGGTAGAAGAGGGCGACCGCCTGCTGGTCGGTCAGGTTGGCGGGGCGATGGGCGACGCCCGGCGGCTCCGCCCAGCAGGCGCCGGCCGGCAGCGGCACGTCGGCCTGGCCGCTCACCTCCACCGTGAGCGCGCCCTGCAATACGCAGAGGCTGCCGGGGCCGGGATGGGTGTGCCAGAGGCCGACGTAGTGCGGCGGATACACTTCGCGGTCCAGCGTCACCTGCATAGTGCCCTTGTCACTGGGGACGTCCTTGTTGAGGAGGAACTGCGGCGGCGGCGGTTGGGCGCTATTGGCGGCGCCGGTCGCTGGCGAGCAGCCGGCGGCGGTCAGGAGCAGGAGCAGCACAGCGGCGACGTGACTGGCGCGAGGAGCAATGCGACTGCCGTCTCTTTGTCGTTGGCGCATACGGGAAGTCCATTCTTGCTGTCGAGGCCACCGGCGTGCTTTTCCCGCTTTCACTATTGGGAGCCGAGGAGTGCCAGCGCAATGACGTGGAGGCACGTCGTTCGTATCGCGTCTGCGCATCGCTGCGCATCCCGAGCTATTGATGCGAGTATTATATTCTGGCCGACGATGGACGAACCGGCGACCAGATGGTCCATCGTACCGGCGTCCACGCTGTCGACGGATCCTGCCATGGTACGCTGACGCACTGTTGCTAGCACATACTAGCGACGGAAGGGGCCGGAAGGGAATGATCCAATGGTCAAGGCGCGGGAGCAGTTGAATATCTCCATTGGCGGCGAGTCTACGCTTGCTCGTAAGCTCCATGAGGCCGAAGCCATCACTGGCCGGGCCAAGGCCCAAATCGCCCGCTCCGTCCTTGATACATTCCTGGAAACGTGGCTGCGGGTCGAGGAAACTCGTCAGCAGGCGCTTGCTGCGGCGAAAAAGGCGGCGAGTGAGCCGGAAGCTGGCGAGATCGCCGTACACGATATTGGTCGCCTGCAGCCGCCGCGACGTACCGAGCGTTATCACCCCGAACCGGACTACTGGAAAGCGGTGGCCGCCCGTCGCCCAATGCCGTTGCGAATGGTCGGTCAAGTGACCGAGGTGCCGGTGCGCGGCGCCGGACGGCTACCGAGCAGACCGCTTCAGGTAGTGTCGGCGTTGGATGACGATACCGGCGACGACGGTGACTGACGCCGACGAAGTAGCGGCACAGTGGTACAGCGGTGTCACGCCGACCTCCTCGTTGACCCAAGGCGACCAGATTTGGGATCTCGAACTCCTTGAGGCTCATACCGATGCCCTGGGCAGTATGTCCGTGGATCGTCTGCGTCTTGACTTGATCATCCTGACACAGAGTTGCGATCTTGAACACCGAAAGGTGGATCGCCTGCTCACGTCGCCCATGTACCCGCTGGGAGATTGGCTCCGGATCAACCCGGCGGATCTGTTCCGGCTCGAAGATATCCGACGCGGTTACGACCCGTCCCTCTATCTCCTGCCGGGCTGGCCGAGCGCTCAGATCGAGGCGGCTCATCCCGATCGCATTATTGATCTCAGTGACCTGCGCGTTATACCGCTAGTCACCGTTCGTACGGCGATGACCACCGGAGTCCCACGCCTGGCACTCAGTTCTCCCGCGCGAGAGCATTTCTCCCAAGCCGTCGCGCGGACGTTTATGCGAGTCGGCCTGCCGATCGATATACCGTCATTCGACCTCAAGCGCCAGAGTGAAGAGGAATTGTCGCTCACCGAGGTTCCGCTGGGAGAGACATCACTGCCGCTGGCTCGACCGTTGCGGGTGGGACGGCGGCCCTATCTCCGACCCGGAACGGGCGAAACCTACTGGATGGTCGTTACCAAGGGCCAAAGTCCGGCGTTGATGGGCGCCGGTCTCTCGGTTCCTGACGCGATTGCCTCGCTCGGCGACCAGTTTATGCTGGCTCGCGAGAAGCTGGCCGCCGGAGATGCAGCTTGGTCCTGGTTGAAGCCACACCTGACCAGGTAGCCGATGGCCGTGCCGCGCCCGTCACTCTCGCCGAGTCTCCGCAAGACGACCAGAGGCCAGGCAACCGCGGCTGCTACACTCTACCGGCATATGGCGATCGAGCAATACCCGCCTGGAATCCAGTCTGACGACCCGTTGCTGGCCGATCTGGAACGCCGCCTACGGGCTGTCCTCGACTTCGACCTGACGGCGGTCGAACCGATCGTGGCGGGATTCAATAACAACCGGCTCCCGCGCCTGCGCGCGGACGACGGACGCCAAGCGATCGCCAACGCGATGGTCGACCTCGGTCACTTCGCTGCCGAACTCCAC
>JAICXR010000394.1 GCA_025980355.1 Chloroflexota bacterium
GTGCGCAGGGTGCGGAAGGCAATGACGACCGCAGCGACACCGAGCACGGCCGCGAGGGCGATGAGGCTGGTGGTGTGATGCTGGCCAAAGAGCCGCTGGACGGTATCGCCGAAGGCGCTCCCGAGGAACAGGAACAGGGCAATCCACGGCGCCGCCGAGACCGCGACACTCAGGGCGAAGACTGGGTAACGAACGCCGCAAATGCCGGCCACGACCGTCACCGGGACGCGGCAGCCGATCACGTGCCGGCCGAAGATGATCGTCCACGGTCCCCAGCGCTGGAACCAGCGCTCGGCACGTTCCAGGCGCGCCGGTGTCAGGTGGAGCAGGGCGCCGACACGCCCTTTGGCCAGAGGCCGCCCCCAGCGCCGGGCGATCAGGTACAGCACGCTCGACCCGGCCACCACGCACACCAGGAGGCCAAACCAGGTCAGCCCCCAGGCCAGCGCCGTGTCCGGCAGGGAGTGGCCGAGATACATGAGGAGGACGTCACCCGGCAGCACGAGCGGTATTCCCGACTCTTCCAAGAAGAGCAGGCCGAACGGGGCGAGCAGGCCGAACCGCGGCAGGAGCGCCGTCATCCGCCCGGCGATGTCGTCCAGGACATCGGGGATGTCGCCTTCCGCCAGCGCCAGGATCAGCAAGGGCAGCAGCACCGCCACGGCGATGGCGCCATAGCGACCGTAGCGCCACCAGGCGTGCAACGTCGTGACGGTGGCACGGCGCCAGTTACCGATCTGCAGTGATGCGCCGGCTCGCTGATTGGCGGCCGGGCGTGGCCGCGTCGGGATATTCGTCTCGGCCAACATTGGTCTCCTACTTTCGTGATGCGGTCCGTGCCGACGCCGCTAGGGCGATCCCCCATCTATGGGGGCGCAATCGGCGGCGTCGACGGTAAGCACCACCGGTCTGCCGGCAAGCACCGTCGCCAGGAGCGTTACCCGGCCGTCATGGCAGTCGCGAACGTAGCCGCAGACCCGGGCGGCGACGCCTCGCTCGACCTGGACCCAGGCCCCCACGAGCCCGGCTTCATTCCCTTCACGGGGCGCGGTCTGGGCCCAGGCGCGGGACGGCGGCATGGCGGATTGGCGCGGGCGGTGACGCCGAACGGTTGATGACATGGCGGATCCCTTCGGGCGATTTCGACGGCGGCGGGCGCAGGCACTGACGCCCGTACCGGCTCGGATCGCCCCTCTATCGGTCCCTGGCCGCGCCCTACCAGACCGCGCCCGCACGACGATCACACCCTACCCCCGGTCCGTGAGAGGCAGATGAGGACGACACGGAGGCATCCAGGAGGAACACCGCTGGCATGGTTGCTGTGTCATGGGTCGGTAAGGACCGATCGGGCAAGGGGAAGGTGATGATGTAGCGGGCAGTACGCCGGCGGCTACGCCCGCTCGCGAGGCTCGCTCCGTGCCTTCACTCGCTCGATGCGCTCCTGACCCCGCGGCGAGATGATCGGCGGCTTCCCTCTCTGCGGGACCAGGCGATCACCGTCCGTGAGGCCGGCCGCGCGAGGCGCAAGCTCTTTGACGAGCGCCTGCCGCCAGCGCCGAAGGTCGGCGCCATAATGGGGATCGGCGGCGAGGTCAGTACACTCCAGCGGGTCGGCCTCTAGATCAAAGAGTTGTTCGGTGTTCAAGCGCGGGAACCAGATGTACTTCCAGTGCCCGTCCGTGAGGTACTGCATCTCTTGCGCTTCGCTATAGCAGGTGCAGTGTTCGCCGTGGATGTAGGGCCGCCAATCAACACGCTCTCCCCGGATGAGCGGCAGCAGGCTCGCTCCGTCGACGCTGGCCGGGATCGGCACAGCGGCGGCGTCGAGGACGGTCGGCATGATGTCCTGCAAGCCCACCGGTACGTCGACGTTCGCACTGACGTGCTCACGCATCGGTCGGGGAAGGCGCACCAGCAGCGGGATGTGGGCGGACCCTTCGTAGGCGTAGGTCTTCCGCCAGAGATGGTGGTCGCCGAGCATGTCGCCATGGTCGGAAACGAAGAGGATGACGGTGTTCTCGTAGAGCCGGTGCTGCTGGAGGTAGCGGAGCAACCGGCCGATTTGGTGGTCGATGTGGGTGATCAGGCCGAAATAGGCGGTGCGGGCCCGCCTGACCTCGTCGTCCGACCGCCGTCCTCGCCAGGCGTTCGGATTCCTGGCTTCGTGGGGGTCGTCGTGCATTGCCGCCCAGGAACCTATCGCCGGTGGCGGAAGCTCCTTCTGCCGGTAGAGGTCGAAGTAATAGGGGGGCGGATCGTATGGCGAGTGCGGCCGGGCAAACGAGGTCATAAGGAAAAAGGGGCGGGTCGGGTCGCGCTCGTCGAGGAAGCGGAGCGACTCGCTCATCGTCCAGTTCGTGGCGTGCAGGAACTCCGGTGCGTGATACGGGCGGGCCAACCAGGAGTTCATGTCGATCCCGTGATCGTAGCGATCATAATCGCCCGTTCGGTTGGCCTGATACCAGCGGGCGTAGTCGGAGAGGAAGCTTGGCGTCTCCTGCCGGGCGGACTCATCAAGAACCGTGCGGTGGAACCCCTGCAACGAACGCTGCGGGGAAAAGTGCATTTTGCCGACGCCTTGCGTATGGTAGCCGGCACCGGCGAGCTGTTCGGGCAGGGTGTGTTCGAGGTAACCGCAGGACGGCTGCCCGCTGCCCATACCGAGGACGCCGATGTTCCACTGGTCCATGCCGGTGAGCAGCATCGCGCGCGCCGGCGTGCAGGAAGGGACGGCCGAGTAGGCCCGCGTGAACACCGTGCCGTCGGCGGCGATCCAGTCAAGATTGGGCGTCTCCACGACCGGACTGCCGGTGCAACCGAGGGTATCCCAGCGTTGCTGGTCCGTCATAATCAGCAGGATGTTCGGTGGCACGCCTGTCCCCCTTAACCAGGTGCCGATCCGGCAAGCGGTCGCTTGGTCACTTGGTCTGCAGTGCGGCATTCACGAGTTGATCGATGCTGGCACAGGCATCCTTGGCCGTGACCTTCCCCGCCACCGCATCGCCCAGCCATTTGCCGTAGACCTGCGAGTAGAGCTGCAGCATCTGCGCGGCCGCCCTGGTCGTCGTCGCTGCTTGCCCGGGGCTTGCGGTCGCCGAAGTTGTCTGATTCGGCGTGGTGGCCGTCACCGTTTGCCCGACGGCGGAACCGCAGGCATTGAGCACGGCGACGCCGGCCAGGCTGAGGACGGCGCCTCCCAGGGTACGCAGCGCTCTTCGCCGGGTGACTGCTCCACGCACGCCTGCCGCTCCTCCCGCCACCGTCATCACGCCGAAAACATTCATCGCGAACGGCCACAGTATAAACCACGGTACGGGACGTGTCGAAGAATCCGCTGTCCGTCGCCGTGCCGCCCCCTGACAACTGGCACCCTTGATGCGCCATACGAAGCACGTGGGATCTAGCGATTAAAAAAAGGAGGAGGAGCCGATGGCGTGCCGGTGGGTACTAGGGCTAATCATGATGGGCATGCTGTTGCCGGCATCACCGGCGCTGGCGGGCCCGGCATGCCGGTTCCAGTTGGGATTCGCCGTCCTGGAGCGACTCCTCCCGATCCGGGTCGGCCAGTGTTTGGACGACGCGGCCTATGGCCTTTCCGGTGATGCTGTCCAGCACACCACA
>JAICXR010000293.1 GCA_025980355.1 Chloroflexota bacterium
GACCAGGCCCAGGTGGGGGGGACGTTGCGCAACCTGGTCTTCGCCGCGCTCTTATACATCGCGCTCGCCCTCATCACCCAGGCGGTGGCCGTGGTGGAGACGTACGTCGCCGAGAACCTCGGCTGGGCGGCGACGAATCAGTTGCGCTCGGCGCTGACGCGGCACTGCCTCCGCTTGGACCGCCAATTCCACGCCGCCCGCACGCCGGGCGAGTTGATCGAGCGCATCGATGGCGACGTCACGGCGCTCGCCAACTTCTTCTCGCGCTTCATTATTTATGTGCTCGGCAATCTGCTGCTCCTGGTCGGCGTGCTGGTGATGCTCTTTCGCATCCATCTCCTGGTCGGGGCGGCGCTCGGCGTGTTCGCACTCGTCGCCGTCTTCATCCTGCTGGGGCTGCGCACGCTCACCGTGCCGTTCTGGACGGGCGTCCGCCAGAAGAGCGCCGAGTATTTCGGCTTCCTGGGCGAGCGCCTGGCGGGCACGGAGGATACCCGCGCCAACGGTGCCGGCAATTACGTGCTGCGGCGGCAATCGGAGCTGCTGCGGCGCTGGCTGCCGCTGGAAGTGAAGGCCGACCTGGGCTGGGCGACGGCCGATTCGGGCAATGTACTCGTCTTCACGATCGGCACGGCCATCGCGTTCGCGCTGAGCGCCTTCCTCTTCCGCCAGCAGGCGATCACGCTCGGCACGGTCTACCTGATCTTCCAGTACACCGAGCTGCTCCGCCAGCCGCTGGAGCAGATTCGTCAGCAGTTGCAGGACCTCCAGAAGGCGGCGGCCAGCATCGGGCGAGTGCAGGAGCTGCTGGCGATCCGGCCGACCATCGTGGACGGCGAAGGGCTCCCCCTCCCGCCGGGGCCGCTTGCCGTCAGGCTGGAGCACGTCATCTTCGGCTACGATGGTGGCGACCGTGTGCTGGACGGCATCTCGCTCGACCTGGCGCCGGGCCAGGTCCTGGGCGTACTCGGCCACACCGGCAGCGGCAAGACCACGCTCAGCCGCCTCTTGCTGCGCTTCCACGATCCGGACGCGGGCGTCGTCGCCCTCGGCGGTCTGGACCTGCGCCGCCTGCACCTGGCCGAACTGCGCCGCCGCGTCGGCCTCGTCACGCAAGAGGTGCAGTTGTTCCATGCGACGTTGCGCGACAACCTTACCCTCTTTGATCCGCACATTGCCGATCGTGACGTCGTTGCGGTACTGGAGGAGGTCGGGCTCGGTCGCTGGTTCGCCAAGCTGCCCCGTGGCCTCGATAGCGAACTCACGGCCGCCGGCGGCCTCTCGGCGGGCGAGGGCCAGTTGCTGGCCTTCGCCCGCGTCTTCCTGCGCGATCCGGGCCTGGTGATCCTGGACGAGGCGTCGTCGCGGCTGGACCCGGCGACGGAACGGCTGGTCGCCGGCGCCACAGACCGCCTCCTGACGAACCGCACCGGCATCATCATCGCCCACCGGCTGGCGACCATCCGGCGCGCCGACACCGTGCTGATCCTGGAGGGCGGACGGGTCGCCGAATACGGCCCCTACGCCGCACTGGCGAAGGACCGGCAGTCGCGGCTCTCTGGTCTCTTGCAAACCGGTATGGAGGTGGCGTACGCATGAAAACCTGGCAGTTCTTCCTAGGTTTGGTGACCTACCGGCGCTGGCTGTATCTTGCCGATATCCTGCTCTGGCAGGCCTGGTACGCCTTCCCGCTCATCCCCGGCCTCATCGCCCAGCAGTACTTCGACGCCCTGACGCACAGCGCCCCGGCGCGCTTCGACATCCCCACCTTGCTCGTGCTCCTGGTGGTGAGCGCGGTGGCGCGCACGGTCGTGAACTACGGCGCGATCATCGTCCACGCCATTCACCAGTTCTGCGTCTGTAGCCTCCTGCAGCGCAATATGCTGACGAGGGTGCTGGACCTGCCCGGCGCCGATGCCCTGCTGGCGGCGCCGGGGGAGTCGATCAGCCGGTTCCGCGACGACGTCGACGTCGCGGCGACGCTGACCGACAACTTCCTGGACGTGCTGGGCTACAGCGTGTTCGGCGGCGTGGCGCTCGTCATCCTCTGGCGGATTAATCCCCAGATCACGCTGGTCGTGTTTGCCCCGCTCGCCCTGGTCGTGGCGCTGGTCCAGATCGCCAGCGCCCGCGTTCAACGCTACCGGGCGGCGACGCGCACGGCGACCGGGCGCGTCACGGGGGCCATCGGCGAGGTCTTCGAGGCGGTGCAGGCGATCCAGGTGGCGGGGAACGAGGACTACGTCGTCCAGCACCTCGATCGCCTCAACGAGCAGCGGCGGCAGGCCGCGGTTCGCGATCAGGTGTTCAGCCAGGTGCTGGACGCGATCTTCGCCAACACCGTCAGCATCGGCACGGGCGTGATCCTCCTCCTGGCGGCGCAGTCGATGCGCGCCGGCAGCTTCACTGTTGGCGACTTCGCCTTATTCGTCTCCTTTCTCGCCTACGTCACCCGCTTCACCCGGTTCGCCGGGCGCTATATCACCCTCTACCAACAGGCCACCGTCTCCTTCGGGCGCATGGTCGCGGTGCTGCGCGGCGCCCCGCCCGGGCAATTGGTGCGGCACGTGCCGTTGCACCTCAAAGGTCCCTTGCCGCCCATCACCGTGTCGGCGCGCCGCCCCGAAGACCGGCTCCTGGTCTTAGAAGCGAGCGGCCTGACCTATCGCTTCCCGGCCAGTCGGCACGGGATCGAGAACGTCTCGCTCCAGATCCGGGCCGGCACGCTGACCGTCGTCACCGGGCGGATCGGCGCCGGCAAGACGACGCTGCTGCGCGTCCTGCTCGGCCTGCTGCCGAAAGAGTCGGGTAGCATCGCCTGGAACGCCGTCCCGGTGACCGACCCGGCAGAATTCTTCGTGCCGCCGCACAGCGCCTATACGCCACAGGCGCCGCGCCTCTTCAGCGAAAGCTTGCGCGACAACATCCTGATGGGCCTGCCGGACGAGGCGGTCGACGTACCGGCCGCCATCCGCGCCGCCGTCCTCGACCGCGACCTCACCGTGTTGGAGCACGGGCTGGACACCGTGGTCGGGACGCGGGGCGTCAAGCTCTCCGGCGGGCAGGCCCAACGCACGGCCGCGGCGCGCATGTTCGTCCGCGAGCCTGAGTTACTCGTCGTCGACGACCTGTCCAGCGCCCTGGACGTGGAAACGGAACGCCGGCTCTGGGAGCGGCTCTTCGCCCGCCACGACGCCACCTGCCTCGCCGTGTCCCACCGCCGCGCCGCGCTCCGCCGGGCCGACCAGATCATCGTCCTGAAAGACGGTCGCGTGGAGGCGACGGGTACGCTGGACGCGTTGCTGGCGACGAGCGAGGAGATGCGCTACCTGTGGGCGGAGGTGGACTGATCGCCTCCGCGCAGCCGGGCGGACGATTTCCCAGTGACACCGCGGGCTAGCCGGCGGTCTCCGATCATCTCGCGAAACGGTTCGCGCGGCGCCCACCGTACGCCATGTGGCACACTTACCGGCGTGCAACGGCCAATTTTCGCCTCCGTCCAGGAGTACGGGCGGATCTTCACAAACCCGGACTACTGGCGGCCCTACGTCGAGGCGATCTGCGCCCGGCACGGCTTGTTTCCGTGCCGGGAAGTGCGGACGGGCCTGCCGGGTACGATGCCCGTCTTCCTTGTCGACGGGCGATACGTCGTAAAGCTGTTCAGCGACCTCTTCTCCGGCGATGTTGGCTTCCGCGTCGAACGCGAGCTCTACGAATTGCTCGCCGAGCGCGCCGATATCCCCACTCCCGCCCTCCTGGCCGCCGGTACGCTCTTTCCGGCGGAGGACGGCTGGCCGTGGCCCTACCTGGTCTCCCAACTCCTGCCCGGACGCAGCCTGCGCGAGATGGCCGGGCGGGTGGACGCCGCCGACACGCTGGCGGTGGCGGAGTGGCTTGGGCCCATCCTTCGCCGCCTGCATCGGGTGCGGCCCCCGGCGTCGGCCTACCTCCGGCCGACCTGGGAGGCGTTCGACCGATTCCTGGCCGCTCAGCGCGCCCGCGCCGTCGCCCACCACCAAGTGTGGCAGGCGTTGCCAGAAAGGCTCGTCGCCCAGCTTGACGGATACCTGCCGCCGCTTGCCGAGTTGGTCGATCACCGGGCGGCGCCCCACCTCTTGCATGCTGACCTGAACGCCGATCACGTCCTTGGTGATTTCCAGGGGGACCGCTGGCATCCCACCGCGATCATCGACTTCGGCGACGCCAGGGTCGGCGATCGCCTCTACGAGTTGCCAGCGCTCCACATCGGCCTGTTCCGTGGTGACAAGGGCCTCTTGCTCGCCTTCCTCGAGGCCTACGGCTTCGATGCGGAGCTGCGGCGCGACTTTCCCCGCCGGGCGATGACCATGACGTTGCTGCATGAATGGAACGTCATGAGCGAGATCATCGAGGCCTTTCCTCACGTCGCTGATATCGGTAGCCTGGAAGAGCTGGCGGCGCTGCTCTGGGACCTCGAGGAGCCGGGGCTGGCGCCCGGTTTGGAATCGACATAAAGAGGAGCGGGGCCATGGAGAGCGGGCGAAGGCTGCGGGTTGGATTGATCGGCTGCGGCTTCATCTCGGCGCGACACGGGCCGGCCTGGTTGGCGTCCGCCGACGCGGAGCTGGTCGCTGTCTGCGATCAGGAGGTGGCGAAGGCGCATGCGCGAGCGGGAGAGTGGGGCATCGGCGCCGTCTACGCCGACGCGGCGACGATGCTGGACCGGGAACGCCTGGACGCCGTCGATATCGCCACCCGGCCGGGGACGCACACCCTGCTGGTCGGCCTGGCGGCGTCGCGGGGGATCCACGTCCTCTGCCAGAAGCCGCTGGCGCCGACGTTGGAGGAGGCCGCGGCGATGGTCGAGACCTGCGAGCGGGCCGGGGTCCGCTTTATGGTCAACGAGATGTGGCGCTACCTGCCGCCGATGGCGACGATGGCGCGCCTGATCGGCGAC
>JAICXR010000165.1 GCA_025980355.1 Chloroflexota bacterium
TATTCCCAGCCGTGCCAGGGGCAGCGCAGGATTTCGCCGGGGCGGCTGTAGCGATATTCGCCGGGGACGTCCGCCTCCAACAGCCCGTGCTGCTTGCCCTCGCACAAGGGGCCGGCCTGGTGCGGGCAGCGGTTGAGCAAGGCGAAATACTCGCCGCCGACGTTGAAGACGCCGATGGAGCGCCCGCCGACGCTGAGGATCTTGCGGCCGCCGGGGGGAATCTCGTCCACGGTCGCCACGACGTAGGTCGCCATCAGCCGCGCGGCTCCAGGCGATAGAGCGCACGGGCGTTCTCCGACATGATCTTGCGTTGCAGATCGGGCGGCAGGGAGACCGGTACCGCATCGGCGGGGGAATCGAAGTCCCAATGCGGGTAGTCGGTGGCGAACATGAGCCGGTCGTCCATGTCCAGGTGCTCCAGGAACTGGGTGAACTGCTCCTTCCGCGGCGGCTCTTCCATGGGCTGGGTGGTGACCCAGAAGTGCTCCCGCACATACTCGGACGGCGGACGGGTGAGGTGCGGCACCTCCTCGCGCAGCAACGACCAGGCCCGGTCCAGGCGCCACATCAGCGGCGGCAGCCAGCCCATGCCGCCTTCGATCAGCACGACTTTGAGCGCGGGGAAGCGTTCGAAGACGCCTTCGCAGACGAAGCTCACCACGTGGGTCTCCAGGGCCGGCGGCATGCCGGCGTGGTCTTCGTAATAGAAGGATGGGAAGCCGGCCCCGGTGATCGGGCCGCCCCCTTCACCGCCGAAGTGGATGCCGATCGGCAGGCCGTGGCGCTCCGCCGCCTCGTACATCTTCCAGTATTTGCGCCGGCCCAGCGGCTCCGCCGTGCGGGCGATGAGGATGATCTGCACGAAACCGGGGTGGTCGCCGAGACGGTCGATCTCGGCGGCGGCGAGGTCGCCATCTTCGTAGGGGACGATCAGCGAGGCGCGCAAGCGCGGTTCCGGTTCCAGCCAGGCGGCGATCTGCCAGTCGTTCGCCGCACGCGCCAGAGCCGCCCCATATTCCAGGTTGAGCTGACCGCCGGCGCGGAAGGTCCAGTTGATGACGCCGTACTCGATGCCCCAGGTGTCCAGCAACTGCTGCTGCAAGAAGGCGAGATCCGAACCCGGCGGATCGCCGTTGGGGGGCCAGGAATCGGTGCGGGCGGCGGCCGGGTTCATGCGCGGATAGCCGGCGCCGCTGTGCCCGCGGCCGCCGAAGACCTCGTGGTGCCGCCGCCAGCGGGCGGACATGTACTGACCGAGCGGGTCGTTGCGTGGGGTGCTGATATGGATGTCGCAGTCGATCACCGCCTGCTTTGTCCGCCGCGCCTGCAGCGGACGTTCGAGGGCCAGAACCATCGTGCTGCCTCCTCAACCTGGTGTCACGGGACTCGGGGCGAGGTTCCGATACCACGCCCGGGCATTGTCGGCCATGATCTTCCTGACAAGCGGCAAAGGGAGCGCCAGGCCCAGCGCTTCCTCCACTGCCGAATGCGGGCCGTCGAGCACCCGCCCACTACCCGGCGCCGTGTGCTGGTGCGGGTAGTCGCTCGAATAGAGCAAGAGATCGTCGGAACCGAGTGCCGCCAGGATCTCTCGCGTCTGGCGCGGGTCGGCGGGCGCGTCGACGGGCGGGAGGGTGAGGCGCATGCGCTCGCGGACCGTCTCGGAGGGCAAGCGGCGCGACCAGGGGATCTCCCGGCGCAGCCCTTTCCACTCTTTGTCGATCCGCCACATCCAGGAGGGGAGCCAGGTGACGCCGCTCTCCAGCAGAGTGACCCGCAGCGTCGGGAAACGCTCGAAGACGCCTTCCGCGATCAGGCTGAGCACCTGCGACTGGAAGATCGTCATCATATCGACATATTCTTCCAGATAGTAGGACGGCCAGCCGCTCGGCGTCGGCGGGTTGCCGGGCGACCCGCCGAAGTGGATGCCCACGACGAGGTTGTGCCGGGCGGCCGCTGCGAAGATCGGGTGGTAGCGCCGGTTGCCGTAGGGCGCCTCCGAGCGGACCGGCAGGAAGACCTGGACGACGCCGGGGTGGTCGCCCAGCCGGTCGATCTCCCGCGCCGCCAGGTCCGGCTGTGTGCTGGGCAAAACGAGCGTCCCGCGCAGACGCGGCTCGCGCTCCAACCATTCGGCGACCAGCCAATCATTCACCGCGGCTGCCATGGCAGCCGCGGCGTCGGGGTTGTGGATGCTCTCCGCGGCGTAGGTGCAGGTGAGGATGCCGGCGTCCACGCCTTGCGAATCGAGCACCTGTTGTTGCAGCGCGGTCAGGCCCGAACCGGCGCGGCCGACTGGCGTCGCGGACGGCGTTGCCCCGGTATTGGGTTGGAGCGAGGTCAGGTCCGGGCCCGCGCCGCCGTTGCCGGCAGCGCTGTCGGGTCGCCGGCTGGTAGGAACGTTGCGCGGATAGGAGGTTTCGCTCGCCCCCCTGAACGCCGTCTGCTGGATGTACTCGCGCCAGTGGTTGTCCAGGTAGGGGAGGAGCACGTCAACCGACGGGGGCATCACGTGGATATCGCAGTCGACGACGGCAACCGTCGCCAAGGCCGGCCGGGGAACGCTCGCTGGGGTGGCAGACATACGCATCTCCCTCACACTCTGTATTGTAGATGATGGAAGTGGCGGGGCAAGCCTAACCCTTTTCCGTCGAGTGTACTGACGGCCCCGAGCTTGGTATGCTTGTCAACTCTCTACACCGCGTGCACGGTGCAAGACGGATCGAAGGGAAAGGTGGCAAGCGTGCGCCGGCTGAGCGGAATTGGGATCGTCCTGGTCGCCTTCATCGTCTTCGGTCTCATTCTGTTGTACTTCAACGGCCAGCAGGCCACCGACGCCGTTGTGACCACCGCGGCAGTCGCCAGTAACACCACGTCCGGGCACGCCGGCCCGGCGCGGCTCTACCCCGATCCGAAGCTCACGCCGGGCGCGACGGTGCCGGGCGTCACCGCGACCCAGGTCTGCAAGCCCGGCTACGCCACCAGCGTCCGCAGCGTCAGCAGCAGCGAGAAGGCGGAAGTGTACCGGCGCTATGGCGTCCCCAATGTGACGGGCAGGGACGAAGTCGACCATTTCATCTCGCTGGAGATCGGCGGCAGCAACGACGTGGCAAACCTCTGGCCGGAGCCCTACGCGCCGGCACCGGGAGCGCACGAGAAGGACAAAGTGGAGAACTACCTGCATGCTCAGGTCTGCAGCGGCGCGATGACGCTGCCCCAGGCCCAGCAAGCGATCCGCAACGACTGGTACGCGGTGTACTTGCACCTTGCCAGCTAGGCCGGCGCCGGCCTCACTCCGCGTCCAGCAACTGCACGCCGCTGCCGTCGAGGTCGCGGCGGGTGAGGCGCAGATCGGGAGTGCGGTGGATGGAGATCTCGGAGAGCGTCAGCACCGCGCAGCCCTCTTCCAGGTGGCCGCCGTGGTAGCGCTTCGCGCGGTCCCAGAGGCCGATATGGACGTGGGGCTGATAGGCGGCGATGATGCCGCCGAACTGCACCACCTCCAGCGGCCCCTCCAGGTCGATGTACTCGTTACCCGGTGGATAGTTGTTGGTGACGACGGTATGGATGCGTGCATGCGTTAAGCTGCCGATCCCGGTGGTGAGCACGCCGGTGTGGATGTCGGCCTGGCGCGCGACCTCGCGCAAGGCTTCCAGGAGCAGGTCGCCCCGACCCAGGCCGACGACGACATAGCCGGCCTGCCGGTCCTCCCAGTAACGGATTGCCATGGCAACTCCTATTGGTGCTGCGAACGTGGGGCCGGGCCGCGACCGCGGACCCAGAGGGCACCCCCGGCCAAGTTTACGCCAGCTGCCGTCGTGACGCAGCGCGACCGCAAGTCGCCCTCGGTTCTTGGCCGCAGACCGCAGTCGCGGCCCGGCCACCAGGCTAGCTGAGGCCGCCTTCCGGCGCCGGCATGACGATCAGTCCCTGGGGCGACTTCCCAGCTTTGACCTGCGCGATGACCGTCAGCGAGGTCATGTCGATGACGGCCACCGTGTTCGCGCCGGACACGGCGATGAAGGCCTTCTTGCTGTCCGGCGTGAAGCCGATGTTGGTGGAGTCCTGGCCGACGGTGATCTTCTTGAGCACCTTCTGGGTTTGGGCGTCGTAGACCGAGACCGTCTCGTCCTTCTCGTGGGTCAGGAGTACGTACTTGCCGTCGGGCGACCAGGCGTTCGTCACCGGCGACTGCCCGTCGGCCTCACTATGGAGGATGGTCATGGCGTCCGGGTCCACGATGTTGTTGGTGTTATTCCCGGCCGCCTGCACCCAGACCTCCTTGCCGTCCGGGGAGACGCGCAGCATGTAGGGCTTGCTGCCCTTCGGGAAGTCCATCCGCTTGACGATCTTGTTCGTGCTCGTGTCGAACTTGGCGACGGAGTCGGCATCGCGTTCCGGCGTGAAGCCGAACTTGCCGTCCGGCGTGAGGTGACAGTCGCAGGGGAAGGCGTTGACCTCAATCTTGTCGCGCACCGCCTTGCTGGCGACGTCGATGACGTTGATGACGTTGCTGCCGGCGGCATTGACATAAGCGGACTTGAAGTCGGGCGTCAGCATGAGGCTATGCCCCGGCCCCAGCGTGCCGGTGTCGATCCGCTCCGCCACCTGGACCGTCTTCGGGTCGATGGCGATCGCCACCAGCTTGTTGTCCGGGAAGTCGTAGGTCCAGACGTGCTGCCCATCCCAGTAGCGCTGCTCGTCGGAGAGCCAGCGCACGGCCGCACCGAGGGGCCGGGTGGCCAGCACCTTGTTGGTGGCGGCGTCGAGGATCGTGACATCCTGGGAGCCGACATTGAAGACGTACACCCATTGCGCGCCGCTCGTGCTGCTCGCCGCGGCGGCGCTCGCGCTGCTGGTGGTGGCGACGCTGGTGCTGATGGTCGTCGACGCAGTGGCACTGCTCGTCGCGGCCAGGCTGGCGCTGCTACTCGTCGACTCGGTGGCGCTCGTCGCCAGGGCACTCGCGGCGGAGGAGCTCGCGCTGCTGGCCGTTGTGGCGGCGGACGCCAGGCTGCTGGTGGTGAGCGCCGTGCTGCGGCTGGCGACCGCCGCAGCGCTGGTGCTGCTCCCGGTTGTTGCCGTGTTGGCGGCCTGGGAAGCGCCGCAGGCGGCAAGCATGAGCGAGGTCGCTCCCCCGGCCGCCGCCGTCAGGAAGCGCCGTCGGCCCAGCAGCGACAGCAAGGTCACGCCGAGCGCGCCGTCGTAGTGGCTCTCATCGGCCGGCGCCGGCGGCGGCGTTGGCGGGCAGGCGCAGACGGCGTTGCCGTGCTCGTCCAGGGTAGCAATGCAAATGGGATTGCGGGCGGGCCAGGGGCGCGTTCGCTTTGCCATGGGGCGACTCCTCTTCCAACATTATCGCCATTACGATATCAGATGGATCGACAATATCCACATTGCCGGTCCGCGGCCCGGTGCGGCGGCACTGCTACAATGGCCGCCTCCGGCCAGGGGCCGGCGCCTGCCAAGGGGAGGAATCTGCAGCAATGGCTATGCCGATCTCGTTCATCACCGCCGACTACGTGGCGCGGGAGTCGCACTATGCGCTCCAACCGTTCAACTGGGGTACCGCCGCGCGGGCGACGGTCGAGGCGTTTCACGGTCCGCGGTTCGCCCAGAAATTCGACGAGCTGTGCGCCCTGGTCGCCGACGCCGGCTTCAGCAATATCGACCTGTGGGTGGCGCACCTGGACCCATCCGTCGCCCCGCCATCGATGGTCGAGGAGGCGGCGACGATCCTGCGCCAGCGCGGGCTGCGCGTGGTCGCCTACACCGGCGGCCTGGGGCGCCCGAACATGAGCCGGGCCGACGCCGAGCGCGTCTACGAGGTGGCGAAGGCGATCGGGGCACCGCTGCTGGGCGTCGGCCTCCACCCGACGAACGCGCCGCTCGCCTACCAGTTGGGCAAGGAGTACGGCATCAAGTACGCCATCGAGAACCACCCGGAGAAGAATCCCCAGGAACTGCTGGCCCGGATCGGCGACTACGGCGAGGTGATCGGCGTGACGCAGGACACCGGCTTCTGGGGCCAGTTCGGCTACGACGCCGTGGCGGCCACCCACGAGCTGAAGGATCACCTGCTGCACATGCACCTCAAGCAGGTCCGCCAGACGGCCGAGGGCTGGCATTCCTGCGCCTACGACGAGGGCGTCGTCGATGTGCAGGGCGTGGCGAAGGCGCTGCAGGCCATCGGCTATACGGGCGCCATCTCCGTGGAGCACGAGCCGGCCCACGAAGATCCGATGCCGGCCGTGCGGCGCAGCGCGCAAGACCTGCGCGCCTGGCTCGGCGCCGACGCGATCGGCTGAGGGGTATGGGCATGTTGCCTTCACACCATCTCACGCCGGGCGGCAAGGTCTTCGGCCATCTGCCGCCGTTTGATCCCGATGCCGGCGACGTGATCGCCGAGCCGCCCGGCGCCGGGTATGGCTACTGGGTGGGGGCGCCCAGCGCCCTGTTCGACGCCGAAAGCGGCAGCTTCTATCTCTGCTACCGGCGGCGCTGGCCGTTGGGCGGCCGGCGGGGCGGGGAGTGCGCCATCGCTCGCAGCGACGACGGCGTCCACTTCCAGGAGATCTGGAAGGCGCAACGCGAGCAGTTCGGGGCGAACTCCATCGAGAAGTCGGCGATCTTCCGCGATCCCTCCGGCGAGTGGCGGCTCTACGTCAGCTCCGACATCGCCGCCGCCTACGACCGCAACCCGCCGACCTGGCGCGTTGACCTGTTGCAGGCCGACGACCCCGCCAGCTTCGATCCCTTGACGCGCCGGATCGTGTTGGATGCGCCGATGTTTGGCGTCAGCCACATCAAAGACCCGACGGTGAACGTGATCGGCAACGAGTACTTCGTCTATACCTCGGTGGGCCGCCTCCAACAGCACCACGAGCCCGACGCCCAGGGGATTATCCGCCCGGCAGGACGCGGCATGATCGCGCTCCACCGTTCGCCCGACGGCGTGTTCTTCCCCACGGCGGAGATCATCATGGAGCCGAACGCCGTCGACACCATGAACGTCCGGGCCTGCAGCGTGCTCTACGTCGCGCCCCTCTGGTACCTGATCTACGACGGCGGCCCGACCCGCGCCGACTCCTACGACGAGTTCACCCGCCTCGCCGCCAGCTTCGACCCGATCCACTTCCAACCGGTGTCCGGCCGCGACCCCTGGGTGCGCTCCTCCCACGCCTCCGGCAGCGTCCGCTACGTCGACGCCATCCAGGTCGACGGCGTCATGCACTACTACTACGA
>JAICXR010000505.1 GCA_025980355.1 Chloroflexota bacterium
CGACGCGCACGTTGCGTCACGGCGCGGACCTGGGGATGTGAACTGGGGTCATCCCAGCGCCCGCCGGTAGCTCGCCATCGTCAGCTCCGCCGTCCGCTGCCAGGAGAACCGCGCGGCCTGCACCAAACCGGCGACGCGCAACCGTTGCCGCAACGCTTGATCGCTGGCGACCAGCACGAGGGCTTCCGCTATCGCCTCCACATCGTCCGGCGAGACCAGGATGCCGGCCTCGCCCACGACCTCCGGCATGGCCGAGCGATCGCTGCTGATGACCGGCGCGCCGGTCTGCATCGCTTCCAGCGGGGGGAGGCCGAACCCTTCGTACCGCGATGGCCAGACGAAGGCCGTGCAGCTTCCGAGCAACTGGTGCTTCTCTCCGTCTGACACGGCACCGAGGAAGCGGATACGCGGCAGTGCAAGCCGCGCCGCGACCCCCAGCACGTCGGGGAAGAATGGCGGCTCTCGCCGCATAGTGCCGGCGATCACCAGTTCGTGTCCCGACAATTGGCGTGATGCCGCCGACCAGGCTTGGAGCAACGCCGGCACGTTCTTGCGCACGTCGTTGCCGCCGACATAGAGGACGAACGGTCGCTCCAGCCCCCAGCGGTCGCGGCAATAGGCGGCCGCCACCGGTAGGTCAATGGGGCGAAACCGTGCACTCGCGGCCAGCGGCGCCACATCCACGCGGTCGGCTGGGACGCCGACGACGCGCGCAAGGTCCCGCTTCGAGCACTCCGAATCGACGATCAGACGCCGGGCCCGCCGGGCGGCAACACCCACCAGTTTGGTATAGGCAGCGACCAGACGGCCACCCCGATACTCCGGCAACAGCGCGGGGATGACGTCGTGGATCGTGGCGACGACCGGGACGGGCGAGAGCAACGGCGGCGCCCAGTATGGGACGTGCAAAAGGTCGGCCCCGATGCGCGCCGCCCGCATGGCGACTTTGCCCTGCTCCCAGACCAGCTTGGCAAGGTTTTCGCCGCGCTGGCCGGCACGTGGCATAAGCGGACCATCGAGCAGCGACAGACGCAGCGCCGGCTCAACCACCCGAAGCGCGTCAAGCAAATGCCGCGCGTACTGGCCGCTGCCTGTGTGCGGCTGCTGCAGGAAGAGCGCGTTGACGGCGACGTGCATGCTACGCCGTTGGCAAGTTAGAGCGCTGACTGCAAGTAGATCTCGACTCGGTCTGTGGTCCAGGTTGGCACACCGATGCCGAAGAAGTCCTGATCTTCAGTCCAGATTGGGCAGGCCAGGCGCAGGGCCAAGGCAACGAAGGGCCAGTCGGCCTCATCCCGACCAGCCAGGCGTCGACGAGCGCGCCCTTCAAAGTTGGCATAGCTCCCGTGAGGCGCCGGAGTGATGAGGGCCGGCAGACGCCCTAGCACTTCCTGCTCTACCAGTCGCGTGACGGCCTCCGTGGACAGACCTCTCTTGATGAGAATGCCGGGAAGATGCCTGCGAACATCGGTGAAAGCGATCTCGGGCGCCAGGAAGTGAACATGCGTGGCATAGGCGAGCAGTAGGGCCAACACTCGTCGGCCCAATACTGCCCGGACGAGGATGTTGGCGTCCAAGATTAGGGCTCTAGTTCCGACGGCGCTCAGCTCGGAACTCATGCTCCACTTCCTCTTCGCTGATGCCCCGCTCTGCCAGTAGTGCCTCAAGCTGTTCGACCGCCTGTCTCAGTGCGAGCGATTCCTGCTCGTCTGGACGGCCGCGAGCCGGAACGAAGTATCCCACCGTCTGGCCATGCCGCGTGACGGCGACCGGCGTCGGAGCGTCCAGATACTGAGCGAGGTCTTCCCGAAATTCCCGCACGCCTACGCGGAGTACCTGCTCCATTGGACACCTCCCATCCGATTCATGTACACGCAGTGTACGCGAACTCGGGGGATCAGCGCAAGTCCTTGTATCCCCTTCAAGATGGTAATTGACATCAGCCGCAGCGGATACCGAACGTGAGCGCCGCCGTGAGGATCACGTACGTTCCAAGTCCGTTGCCTGCCACACCCGGTCGTAGTGCTCTTCCAGCTGCTCCGCCGCGCGCTCCCAGGTGAACCGCGCCGCCTGGCGGAGGCCGCGCTCGCGTAGCGTCGCACGCCGCGTCGCATCCGCCATCAGCGCGCCCATCGCCTGGGCGATGGCCGGGACATCCAACGGGTCTACCTGCATGCCGGCATCGGCGACCACTTCCGGGAGCGAGGAGCCGTTGGAGACGATCGTTGGCGTGCCGCAGGCCATCGCCTCCAGGGGCGGCAAGCCGAAGCCCTCGTAGAGGGAGACCAGCACGAAGATCTCCGCCAGGGAGTACAGCGCCGGCAGGTCGGCATCGCTGGCGTCGGTCACGAAATGGACGCGCCCGGCAACGCCTAGGCGCGTAACTTCGGCGGCCAGGTCCTGGTAGAGCCAGCCCGGACGGCCGGCGATCACGAGGTCCCAATCGACCGTACCGGCGCCACTGAGCTCCGCGTAGGCTTGAATCAGCCGGCCATAGTTCTTGCGCGGCTGCAAGGTGCCGAGGCTCA
>JAICXR010000491.1 GCA_025980355.1 Chloroflexota bacterium
GCTATTTCGCGTACGCCCGGCCAGCCCCCGACTCCCAGCTGGCCACGTCCCTGGATGCTCGGGGTACCCCCATTGTGGGGTTCCACCACGCCTACCTACCGCCGGCCGGGCGCGTCGTGCCGGCGAGTCCGGCGGCCGCGCCTCCAGCCGCGACGCTCGAGGAGGAGCGGCTGAACGTGGACGAGGTGCTCACCTATGCGCGTTGGGCGACCCAACGGGTGACGGACGGGCGGGGGATCGCGCCCGCCAGCGAGGTGCGCGGCGAGGGCGGCCGGCAGGCGTTCCTGGCGTTCCTGCGGGCGATCGGGGCCGATGCTGGCGATCCGTATCGTTACGGCTGGCCGGTTCGCCCCTGATCGGGCGGCGAGGGCGACGGGGCAGGAAGGGCGGTGCACGGGTGGCGGGTCGCTGCTCGGTAGGTATGACGGCGGCGGCCGATTTCGCGTGTACGCCGGCACCCGGGTCGAGGCGTTGGCTCTCGTGCCCTGGGACACCGCGGCGAAGGACGCCTTCCTGGGGATGCAGTTCGCCGCCCAGCGGCGCTCCTATGCCGCCCAGTTTCCCAAGGCGGAGCGGGCGCTCGTGCTCTGCGACGGTGCGCCGGTGGGGCAATGCAGCGTTGATCGGCCGGGTGAAGCGGTGCTGCTGGTCGACGTTGCGCTGCTGCCGGAACGGCGCAACACCGGCATCGGCACCGCGCGCCTGGGGTTCGCAACGGTCGCCCGGAGCGGCTTGCATCTGGCGATGGTCTGGCACCCCGGGCCGCTCGATCGTGCCGGGCAAGAGGCGGACGGCGCCGGCCCGGGCCGGTGACGGTTGCGCGTTCGTGTCCGCCGGGCGTGGGCGGCGACCACGGGGAGGAAAGGGGGAATCGTGGCACCATTTCTCGGTGAGATCAGGATGTTCGCCGGCAATTTTGCGCCGCAGGGCTGGGCATTCTGCAACGGCCAGGTGCTGGCGATCGCGGAGAACGACGCGCTCTTCAGCTTGCTCGGCACGACCTATGGCGGGGACGGCCAGACGACGTTCGCCCTGCCCGACCTGCGCAGCCGCATCCCGCTGCACCAGGGCCAGGGGAATGGCCTCTCCAACCGTACCCTCGGCGAGGCGGGCGGCGAGGAGAATGTGACCCTGGTGACGTCGCAGCTGCCGGCCCACACGCACACGGCAGCGGCAAGCTCCGCCGCCGGGACCGCCACCAGCCCGGCCGGTAACGTCTGGGCGGCGGGCAACAACACGCCGTTTAGCGACCAGGCAAGCGACGCACAGATGGGCGCAGCGACCGTGCAGGCCGTCGGTGACGGCCTGCCGCACGACAATATGCTGCCCTTCCTGGCCATCAACTTCATCATCGCCCTAGAAGGCATCTACCCGCCGCGGGGATGAACGGGTGATCGAACGGGGCAGTAGGAGGAGCGTGTCATGGAACCATACCTGGGCGAGATCCGCATGGTCGGGTTCAGCTTCGCACCGCGGGGTTGGGCGTTCTGTAACGGCCAGTTGTTCCCCATCCACCAGAATCAGGCGCTGTTTTCCATCCTGGGCACGACCTACGGCGGCGATGGGCGGACGACCTTCGCCCTGCCCGACCTGCGTAGCCGCACCCCGATCCACGCGGGCAACGTCCCCCTCGGCACGCCGAACGGCGAGGAGGGTCATACCTTGAGCAGCGCCGAATTGCCCGTGCATACCCACCGGGCCGTCGCCAACACCGACGCCAGCTCGGCCACACTGACCAGCCCCGCCGGCAACCACTGGGCCAATGGCGGGCATGCCGCCTACGCCGGCACCGCCAACGGCGGAATGGCGTCGGCAGCGGTCGGCCAGTCCGGCAACGGTCAGGCGCACGACAACATGTCGCCCTATGTGGTGGTCAACTTCATCATCGCCCTGCAGGGCATCTTCCCGAGCCGGAACTAAGCGGACGCGATCGGAACAGGAGTAGACGATGGATGATCAATACTTTGGCGAGATTCGCATCTTCGCCGGCAACTTCGCGCCGCAGGGCTGGGCGCTCTGCGACGGGCAACTCATGTCCATTGCCCAGAACACCGCGCTCTTTTCGCTACTGGGCACGAATTACGGGGGCGACGGCCGGGTTACCTTCGCGTTGCCCGACCTGCGGGAAAAGGCGCCGCTGCAGGCGGGCCAGGGCAACGGGCTGTCGCTGCGCGACCTTGGCGAGATTGGCGGTTCAGCCACGGTCCCCTTGACGGTTGCCCAGATGCCCAGCCACACGCACGCCGTCAACTGCGTCAGCGGCGGCGGCGATCAGAACAGCCCGGTCGGCACGGTCTGGGCGGAGGCGCATGTCTCGCGACAAGGGATACCGATGTACGCGGCCGGCGCGAGCAGCGGCGCTCCGCAGATGGGCGCGCAGGCCTTCGCCAGCGCCGGAGGCAATCAGCCACACAACAACCTGCCGCCCACCCTCGCGCTGAACTTCATCATCGCGCTGCAGGGTGTCTACCCGCCGAGGAGCTGAAAGCGAATAGCGGGCGTCGCCACGGGTAAGGGAACGCAGGGGTGGGCGCGGGTCGACGCAGACCCCGACGGCGGAGGAGCGCCCGTAGCGGTGCAAACCTCGCCTCGTGATGCTGGCTCTCCCGCGTTCGTTGTGAATGGGGTAGGCAGCAAGCGACAGTGAAGGTTTCCGCAGGGCCATGCACCGGA
>JAICXR010000256.1 GCA_025980355.1 Chloroflexota bacterium
AGTCGGGTTCATCGACGCCGGTGCCGACGTGCAATCCGGCGACGTAGACGATCTCCTCGGGAGCGGCCTGCCCAGCCTCTTGCGGCGAAGCGTAGCCGACCCGCTGCCCGTCGCCCCCGTCGTGGTGTTCGTGTTCAGCCATGCTCATTTCCTCTCCTGTAGTCGGCGATCATGGTCGCACCGGATGCAGCGCGCAAGCGATGATCGTCCGCTCCCGATAGCACCACCCGATTGCGCAAGACGGCGGCCAGTTCTGCTGGGAGCGACGGATGCCGCGGAGCGGGACGCGGTATAGTGCCGGGGCGGCACACTCAGAACGACAGGAGCTAGACATCCGTGGCGACCACCCGGCCGAACATCCTCCTCATCACGTCGGACCAGCAGCACTGGACCACGCTGGGGGCGATCAACCCGCGCATCCTGACCCCGGCCCTGGACCGGCTCTGCGCGGAGGGCACGCGCTTCACGCGCGCCTACTGCCCAAGCCCCGTCTGCTCGCCGTCCCGGGCCAGCATCATCACCGGGCAATACCCCTCGGTGCACGGCTGCTGGACGATCGGGGTCAAGCTGCCGGAAGACGTCCCGACGGTCGGTGACGCCCTTTCCCGGGCCGGCTACCGCACCGCCCTGATCGGCAAGGCCCACTTCCAGCCCACAGCCTCCCAGCCGGGCAGCGAGTCGCTGGAATCCCTTCCCACCCTCCGCGACCTCGACTTCTGGCGAGGCTTCCACGGACCCTGGTACGGCTTCGACCACGTCGAGATCACCCGCAACCACGGCGACGAGTCGCTGGTCGGGGCGCACTACGCGATCTGGATGGAGGAGCAGGGTCTCGCCAACTGGCGCGACTACTTCCGGCCGTATCCCCTCACCGCGGAGGAGAACCGCCGCCTGCCGTCGCGTCGCCACCATTGGGACTTGCCGGAGGAGTTCCACTATACGCGCTGGACCGCCGATCGGACGATCGCCCAGATAGACGAGTGCGCCGCATCCGACACCCCGTTCTTCTGCTGGGCCAGCTTCCATGACCCGCACCCACCCTACCTCGTCAGCGCACCCTGGGATGAGATGTATCGACCGGAGGACATGGAGCCGGGCGAACTGGTGCCCGGCGAGCACGCCAACAATCCGCCACCGTTCGGCCTGACCCAGGAGGCGCAGCCGGACTTCTCCCCCTGGCGCGAGACGTACGGCTCGCACGGCTTCCAGAGCCACCGCCACGACCAGGCCCGCCTACAGCAGGACATGGCCGTCTACTACGGCATGGTCACCTTCATGGATCAGCAGATCGGCCGTGTGCTGGACCGGCTGGACCAGTTGGGGATTGCCGAGAACACGCTGGTCGTCTTCAGCACCGACCACGGCCACTTCCTCGGCCAGCACGGCCTGATCGCCAAGGGCGCCTTCCACTACGAGGACCTGCTGCGCCTGCCCTTCCTGGTGCGCTACCCCGGTCTGATCCCGGCAGGGGCGGTCAACGACCGCCTGCAGAGCCTGGTGGACCTGGCGCCGACCTTCCTGAGCTATGCGGAGCAGCCGGTTCCGGGACTCATGCAGGGCGTGGACCAACGCCGGACCTGGGAGAGCGGCGGTGAAGCGGCGGCTCGCGACTGGGCCATCGTGGAGAACCGGCACCAGCCCATGACCTTGCACCTGCGGACCTACGTCGATGATCGCTACAAGATCACGGTGTGGCGCGGCGCCGACTACGGTGAACTGTTCGATCTGGTCGCCGATCCAGGCGAGGTGCAGAACCGCTGGAACGACCCGGCCTACGCCCAACTCAAGGCGCAGTTGCTGCTGGCGTTCGTCCAGGCGGACATCGCCCGGGAGCCGACCCGTATGCCTCGCATCGCCGGGGCGTGAGCCGGCCGAAACCCGCCTCAGGCTTGCCGGAGGCCGCTCCCCGCTCTACACTACCTGTGCCGGAGCGAGGGGCAGGCAACGGTTGCGCCGAATAATCGCAGGGAGTGAAGCATGATCATTGACGTCCACGTCCATACCCGTTCGCCGGGGCACCGCTACGACCCGGAGGAGATCGCCACATCGATTCGCCTCGCCCGGCAAGCTGGGATCGATCGTGTCGTCCAACTGCACAACCTGGTCCGCCATCCGGCCAACGCCGAGGGCTACACGGAGCTGAGCCCGTCGCCGGCGGTCGTGCAGCAGAGCAATGACCTGGCGATGCGCATCGTCGCCGAACACCCCGATTTCTACACCGGCTTCTGCTATCTCAACCCGGCCCACGACCCGGACTTCACCCTGGCAGAGATCGAACGCTGCGTCGTGGCCGGCAACCTGCGGGGCATCAAGCTCTGGATCGCGGTCCACGCCACCGATGTCCGCCTGGACCCGCTGATGCAGCGGGCGGCTGAGTTGGACATTCCGGTCCTCCACCACGCCTGGTACAAGGCGGACGGGCAAACCGGGAACGAGTCGACGGCGGCGGAGATCGCCGACCTGGCCCGTCGCCACCCGCGTGTCTCGATCATCATGGCGCACCTCGGCGGCGTGCGCTGGCGGGGCGTCCTGGACATCAAACCGTATCCCAATGTCGTCGTCGATACCTCCGGCGCCCAGCCGGTGGCCGGCCTGGTGGAGTACGCGGTGGCGCAGCTCGGACCGGAGCGGGTGGTCTACGGCTCCGATTGGCCGCTGCGCAACTATGCCGTGCAGAAGGCGCGCGTGACCGGCGCCAAGATATCGGACCGCGCCAAGGCCGGTATCCTGGGCGAGAATGCCGCCCGGCTGCTCCACCTTGATCGGGCGCCACTCCCGGCAGTGACGAAGGAAAAGCAGTATGCGTGACGCGAGCGCCTTCCTGGGGGCGTGGCCCTTTGTCGGCGTGCCGGCGACGAGCATCGGGGAATTGATCGCGGAGTACCGGACGTTCGGCATCGACGGTGCGGCGTTCTCCCCCGCCGAAGCGGTCTTGCAGCCGGAGCCGATGCTGGCAAATCGCCGGCTCTTCGCCCAGGTGGCGGACGGCGCTTCCGGCGCCTTTCGCGGCGTCGCCGTGCCGATCCTCAACCCTTCGTTGCCCGGCTGGGACGGCCACCTCGCGGAGTGCCTGGCCGACGGCGGGGCGCTGGTCCGGGCCGTCAAGATCGTCTCCGGCTACCACGACTACGCCCTGGATCTTCCCGCCGTGGATCTGCTGGCTCGGAGGTGCCTTGAGCAAGGCCTGGGCCTCTGCGTGCAAGTGCGGATGGAGGACGAACGCATGCACCATGCCCGGATGCCCGTGCCACGGGTCGACCCGGCGGCCGTCGTCGCCCTCGCCAAGCGCCATCCGCACCTCCCGCTGCTGGTGTGCGGCAGCTACATGGCGGAGCTCGGCGCCTACCGCGACTCCCCGAACGTCTGGGCCGAACTGTCCTTCGTGGAGAGCGGCTTCCTGCTGCACGACGCGCTCGGGCACATGGGTGCGGATCGCCTGCTGGTGGGGACGCATACCCCCATCCATATGATCGCCCCCAACGCCGCCAAGCCGACCGAAGATCGCTGTGACGCCGCGATCGTCGCGCGGCTCAGCGGCGAGAACTTCGATCGCTTCTTCGCGCCATCGCCAACAGCGGCCCGTCCGGCGCGCTAGCCGATACGCAAGGCGGGCATGGCCTCCAGCCTCGGCATTGACGTGGGCGGCACCTTCACCGACTTCGTCCTGCTCTCGCCGGACGGCGTGCGCGTGCATAAGCGATCGAGTACGCCGGATGACCCGCTCCGTGCGCTCGGCGCGGGCCTGACGGCGCTCGGGCCGCCGCCGGACACGGCGGTGGTGCACGGCACGACGATCGTGACGAACGCCATCCTCCAGGGGCGGGGCGCGCGCACCGCGTTCGTCACGACGCGCGGCTTTGCCGACCTGCTGGCGATCGGCCGGCAGGACCGCCCTGACCTCTACGACCTGCGCGCCCGCCCACCAGCGCCGCTGGTACCGCCGGAACGGACCTTCGAGGTGACGGAACGCCTTGCCGCCGACGGCAGCGTCGTGCAGCCGTTGGCAGCGACGGAGATTGAGCGCCTGGTGGACGCGCTGGCCGGCAGCGGCGTCGAAGCGGTCGCCGTCTGCCTCCTGTTCGCCTTCGGGGCCCCCGCTCACGAGCAGCGGATCGCCGCCCGCCTGCGCGAGCGCCTGCCCCGGCTCTTCCTGTCGCTCTCCTCGGACGTAGCGCCGGAGTTCCGCGAGTACGAGCGTGCCAGCACGACGGTGATCGACGCCTTCAGCGGGCCGCTCGTCGCCGACTACTTGCAGCGCCTGCGTCGGGTCGCCCCCAACGTCCAGCTCATGCAAAGCTCCGGCGGCATGACTTCCCCGGAGGCGGCGGCGCGCCATCCGGTCTGCCTAGCCCTGTCTGGACCGGCCGGCGGCGTTGCCGGCGCCTTCGCCGTCGGTCGGGCGACGTCCC
This sequence comes from Chloroflexota bacterium, assembly GCA_025980355.1. GTDB lineage: Bacteria > Chloroflexota > UBA4733 > UBA4733 > UBA4733 > UBA4733. The sequence goes on from JAICXR010000256.1 coordinate 4,410, forward strand.
CACGCCTGATCGTGCTGGACATGGGCGGCACGTCGACCGATGTGGCGCTGTGCGACGGCAGTATCCCCTTGATGGCGGAAGGCAGCCTGGCCGGCCGGCCGATTCGGCAGCCGATGGTGGCCGTCCACACGATCGGCGCGGGTGGCGGCTCCATCGCCCGCCAGGATGACGGCGGCCTGCTGCGCGTCGGCCCGACGTCCGCCGGCGCCGACCCCGGCCCGGCCTGCTACGGCCGGGGCAGCGAGCCGACCGTCACCGACGCCAACCTGCTGCTGGGCCGCCTCGACCCGTCCGGCCTCCTCGGCGGCAGCATGCCCCTCCACCCGGAGCATGCCGAAGCAGCCCTTGGCAGGCTGGCGCATCAGGTGGGCCTGAGCATGGAAGCGACCGCCGCCGGCATCATCCGCGTCGTCAACGCCGGCATGGCGCGGGCACTGGCCCATGTGTCGGTGGAACAGGGGCACGATCCGCGGCACTTCACGCTCGTCCCCTTCGGCGGCGCCGGCCCGATGCACGCCTGCGAGCTGGCGGAGGGCCTGGGCATCGCGTCCATCCTCATCCCCCGCCATCCCGGCGTGCTGTCCGCGCTCGGCATGGCGCTCGCCGATCAGACGCGCGACTACCGCCGCAGCATCTTGCGTCCGGCGGACAGCGTGGACGATGCCGCCCTGGCCGTTCTCTTCGCTCCCCTCATTGAGCAGGCCCGGGCGGAAGCGCCGCCGGGGGCACGGCTGCTACGGTCGCTCGATATTCGCTACCGCGGGCAATCCTTTGAGCTGACGGTGCCCGTCTCGAGCAGCGTGGCGGCCGCGCAGGCAGCATTCCACCGCCTGCACGCCCGCCGCTACGGCTATGCCCGACCGGAGCATCCGTTGGAGTTCGTCACCGTGCGCGTGCATTCCACGCTCCCCTCCTCCTTTGCCCTGCCGGAAACACCGCCGGAGCCCGGCGAAGCGCGGCGATCGTACCGCCGGGTCTGGTTCTCCGACGGCTGGCGAGAGACGGCGGTTATGCTCCGGGCGCGGCTGGCCCCGGGCCACCTGGTGGAAGGCCCGGCGCTCCTGATCCAACAGGACGCGACAAGCGTCGTCGCGCCCGGCTGGGGCGGCCGGGTGGACACGGAGGGCA
>JAICXR010000593.1 GCA_025980355.1 Chloroflexota bacterium
GCGGAGCAAGGTATGGCCGCCCTGCTCGAGTTCGCCGGCCCGGATGGCCCGGTCCCGGTGACGATGAGCGCCGGCTCCGGCCTCCCGATCCCAGGCGACATCGACGGCTGGCGGCTCTACGCCGACGATGGCACGCTCCTGGCCCGGCGGGCGAACGGCCGCTTCTCCTACACCGTCTCGGTGCTGCGCAACGACCATGAAGAACCGCTGCCGGTGCCCCAACGCCTTCTGGATCTCCTGCCGAGCGTCGGGGACGACGAGCAAAACAAATGGTGCGCGCTCGCGCGCGACTTCGTCGCCGACATTCGTGGCGAGCCGCACCGGCCCTACCTCACGCTCCACGACGGCTGGCGCGACCAGATCGCCATCGACGCCATCCGCACGGGCAGCGGCTGGACGGCCCTGCCGCACTGATCAGGCGCCACAGGGTATCGCGCCGTACGGCCACCTACCGCTGTCATCATTTTGTTATCGCCATTGCGTACTGTTCGGCCCATCATGGGATGACTATGACTCGGTCCAGGAGGGAGGAGAAAGAACCATCATGCGCGTTGCTTCGGGTCTTTTGCGTCCGCGCGGGCTTGTCGCCGCACTCGCCGTCGGCGTGCTCAGCCTCTCGGCGCTCGCGCCGGTCGCCTCGGCCGACCAGACGTTCCACACAGCGCGGATTCCGCTGCTGCCCGTCAACGGCGCGCCGCTGCAGTCCGGCGCCGTCGTGGACGTCCACGCCAACGGCCCGGTGATCTATGCCCAGGAGCGGTACCTCCTGGTCGGGGCGGCGCCCGACACCACGTACCAGGTCCAGATCGCCGCCTATTTGCCCAGCGATACCGCGTGTACCACCCCCTTGGAGGTCATTCCAGAGGCCACGCTGACCACCAATCCGGCGGGGAACGGCGAAGCCGGCTTCACATTCGCTCCCTCGCAGGCGCCACCTGCCGGCATCCTTAACCTGCAATGGACGGTGCTCGCCGGTGGCGCTGTCGTCTACGAGACGGCTTGCACGCCCGTCGCCCTCGACTAGGAGCGCGGCGGCCTGATGGCCCCACGGGCGGCGAGGAGTGTGCCGAGTGTGCCGCAACGTCTTGCTGGCAAGCGAGCGCCCGATGGAGCGCAGGGCGGCCTGCCAAAGCGGCGTCCGGGGGATGATGGAAGTTGTCGTTTAGAGCCGGCCACCCCTCCGGGGCTGCGCATTGCCGGCCCTACCGCGGGAATCGGGCAGCCCCGGAGGGGCTTCGTCGGTTTAGCCAGGGGATTCATCTCCTGGTCCCTGGCTGGGCGGCGAGGTGTCGATTTCGGCGCCGCTCATTCGACGCATGGGTGGAGTGCCCGAAGGCGGGGCGCGACCCACAGATCGAGGAGGCATCCGTATGAGGGACATCGTCGTCAGCACCTTAGTGACCCTGGACGGGGTGATGCAGGCCCCCGGCGGCCCGGAGGAGGACCCCAGCGGCGGCTTCACCCACGGCGGCTGGTCGGGCGGCTACTGGGACGACGTGCTGGCGCGGGCCATGGGCGCGTCGCTGGCCAAGCCGTTCGACCTGCTGCTCGGCCGCGAGACCTACGAGATCTTCGCCGCCTTCTGGCCGCACGCCACCGGCGAGGAGTTCGCGGACGCGCTCAACAACGCCAGGAAATACGTCGTCTCCACGACGCTGAATACGGCCGACTGGCAGCCCTCGACGATCATCCGCCCCGGCACGCTCGGCGTGCCCGAGCAGCTCC
>JAICXR010000003.1 GCA_025980355.1 Chloroflexota bacterium
CCGGAACGGCGTCGAAACCCGGCCTGGATAGACGGGGCCGCGCCGGCGCGCGCCATCGTCAACTCTCCCCCCCGGTCGGGCCGTGCCCGGTCTGTTCCACATAGGGAGCGATGAACGCGACGATCTCTGGGAGGGCCTGGAGGTACCTCCGCCGGCCGCTCGGCACGTGCGTGATGTGGCCGCGCCACCGGACGTTGCCCGGCGCAGGGGAACTCTCCTCGATCCAAATTCGGATGACGAAGGAGAGGGTCGCGCCCTCCCGCACATCCATGCGCCCATCCGCCGACCGATCTCCTGCCCGGGACGTGGCGGACCGTTGCTGATTCACCCGGATCCGGGCCCCGCCTTGTGATGCGATGGCAGCGTTATACGGGCGGCGCGTCTGGAGCGCGTCTGAATACCGTCTCCGATGCGTCTGCGGCGCGTCGCAGGCGACGGCGGCGGGCGACGGCGCGCCGGGGGCGTACCGTCAGGAGCGGAACCCGCTCGGCGTCCTGATGCCGTCGGTCGGCGCGAATCTGCTGGTAGAGGGCCTCGGTGCGCTCGGAAGGCGCAACGCCGAGCTCCTCTTGGAGTGCCTCGGCACAGCGCTGGTACTGCCGCAGGGCCGCCGTGCGATCGCCGAGCAGGTAGTGCAGCCGCATCAGGCGCCAGTGCGCCCGCTCGCGGGCGTGATCCACCCGCAGGACGCGGTTCCCATACTCGATGCCCTCCTCGTAGCGCCGGCTCGCCTCGCAGGAGGCCATGAGCTTGTCGAGCAGGCCCAGGTACAGCCCTTGCAATCGTTCGCGTTCGAAGAGGCACCAGTCCTGGTACCAGCCTTGGAGCAGTTCGCCGCGGTACAGGGTGACGGCGTCCCTTACGCGCTCGACCTGGCCGGCGTCGAGGCGAGCTCCGGGGGCGTCCCGGACCTCACTGCTCGCGCATTCGAGGCGGGCGGTATCCAACCAGACATCGGCGGCGTCGTTCCAGCCGATACTATCGCCCTGCACCAGCAGGCCGGACGGTTCGCCGGAAGTCCCGCCCGCATCCAGGATGCGCCGCAGTTGCCAGAGGGTCTGACGCAAGGCTTTGCGGGAAGCGCCGGCCGGCTCCTCCGGCCAGAGCCGGCCGGCCAGGACGTCGCGCGCGTGATAATCGGCGCGATGCAGCAAGAGGTAGGAGAAGAGCTCTTGCAACCGCGGCGTCCCGAAGGTCTCGAGCGATTGCTGGCCCCGCTCCACGCGAAACTGACCGAAAAGACGGATGCGTAGCGCCGGCACGGCCGCTGCCCCTTCCGCTGCGCGAAGGCCCCGGGACAACAGGGTCATCGTTCGGTCAGTATGCAGATTCCGGCAGCGACCACCAATGCGGCAAGGGACGATGACCCAAAAGTGCTAGAAAAGGGGGCGGTTTCCGGTCCACACCGTCCGAGCTAGGGTAGGGTGCCGGCCTTTACCGCCTCGACCACCCGGTCGTGGTTGGCCAGGGCATCCCCGCGGCTGGACGAGGGCTGGCGGTAGACCTCGGTGTGCGGCCCATCCGGTAGACGCCGATAGACGATGGTGGCGTACGTCGACACGTCGCCCTCTGTCACGATGCGGAACGCTCCGTCGTCGGTTTCCAGGGCATAGTCAAGTGGGTATTTGGTCTCCATCGCGAATTCTCCCGCGCTCTGTCCGCCGGCGGCGTTGCCGCCAACCGCCTTCGTTCTGCCGTAGCGCAAGGAACGGGCCGACCCAGGCCGCGGCATACCTGTTAGCAATCGCCGAATGGTTAGGTCGTACCTTATAATCTCCGGTATGGAGACAGACGCTGATCGGGTCACCGCCATCGGGGACCTTGGTCCGGCATGGCCGGATGTGCTTCGCGTAAGCACAGGGTCGTGATCGCCAGGCTCGGGCGAACATTCGGCTCCCTCCGGGCGTACAACTACCGGCTGTTCTTTTTCGGTCAGCTCATCTCCGTCAGCGGCTCCTGGATGCAGAACATCGCCCAGGCCTGGCTCGTGCTCCAGTTGACCAACTCGCCTCTGGCGCTCGGCACGCTCACCATGCTGCGCTTCCTGCCCGTCACCCTGCTCACCCTCTTCGGCGGCGTCTATGCCGACCGCTGGCCCAAACGCCAGGCGCTCTTTTGTCTGCAGACAATAGCCGCCTTGCAGGCGTTGCTGCTCGCCGTTCTGGTGTTGACGAACACGATCCGCCTCTGGGAGCTCGACGTCCTCGCCATGGTCCTGGGTATCGTCAACGCCTTCGAGAACCCGCTCCGGCAGACGTTCGTCATGGAGCTGGTGGGCAAGGAGCGGCTGCAAAATGCGATTGCACTCAACAGCTCGCTGATGAACTCGGCGCGGATCATCGGTCCCGCCATCGCCGGCGTGGCGATCGCCGTCTTCGGGATCGGCGGCGGCTTCCTGGGCAACGCGATCAGCTTCATCGCCCTGTTGCTGGCGCTGGTGCTGATGCGCCCCAGCGAGCTGCATCGGGCAACGGCGCCGCGGTCGAAGGACCCGGTGTTCACCCAGTTGCGGGAAGGGCTCCGCTATGCGCTGCACACGCCGGAGGTCCTGCTGGTCCTGATCCTGGTGGGGGCCTTGGGGGCGTTCGGCTACAACACCAGCACGATCCTGCCGCTGGTCGCCAAGTACGTGCTGCATTTCGGCGCCGCCGGCTTCGGCCTGCTGCTCTCGGCGATGGGCGCGGGCTCCCTGGGCGGGGCGTTATGGGTGGCCTCCGCCCGCCGCGCCTCGTTGGGCATCGTGCTGATCGCTGCGGCGGCCTTCTCGCTACTGCTCTTTCTCATCGGCCTGTCCAATTGGGCACCGCTGACGATCGGGCTCCTCGTCCTCCTCGGCGTCGCCAGCACGACGTTCAGTTCCAACGCCAATACCCGGCTCCAGCTCGCCGCGCCGGAGGCGCTGCGAGGGCGCGTCCTCAGCATGTACTTTCTGCTCTTCGCCGGCACCAGCCCGCTCGGCGGCTTCCTGGTGGGCGCCCTCGCCTCCAGCGTCGGCGTGCCGCGGATGGTGATGATCATGGCGGCCCTCTGTGCCCTGGGCGTCGTCTTCGTCGCGGCGCGCCGCGCGATGCAGGCGCCGAGCCGGCCCGGTGAGGCGCCACCGGACAGCGCCCCCACGGCGCCGCAACCGCTCACCGCCGCCAAAGGTTAAGCCGAGGGACGGTTTGCGGTAGCCCCGACAGCGGAGGAGACCGAAAGATGCGAGACCTCGCGACCGATATCCTGATCGTCGGCGGCGGGACCGGCGGCGTGGCGGCGGCGATGGCGGCGACGAGCCTGGGCCACCGCGTCGTCCTGACGGAGGAGACGGACTGGCTGGGTGGCCAGTTGACCGCCCAGGCGGTGCCGCCGGATGAGCACCGCTGGATCGAGCAGTTCGGTTGCACGCGGCGCTACCGCCAGTACCGCGACGAGGTGCGCGCCTATTACCGCCGGCACTACCCGCTGACCGCCGAGGCGCTGCGCCGGCCGGCGCTCAACCCGGGCCTGGGCGGCGTCTCCCGGCTCTGTCACGAGTTCCGCGTCGGCATGGCCGTGCTGGAGGCGCAGCTGGCCTATCCGCGTTCCCGCGGACTCTTACAGGTGATGCTGCGCACCGTGCCGACCCGCGCGGAGGCGGACGGCGACCGGGTGCGCGCCGTCCACCTGCTCAATCGGGAGACGGGCGAGGAGGTGGCGGTCCAGGCGCGCTACGTCCTGGACGCGACCGAACTGGGCGACCTCTTGCCGCTGGCCGGCGTGGAGTATGTCAGCGGCGCGGAGAGCCAGGCGGAAACGGGGGAGCCGCACGCCGTGGCCGGACCGGCCCAGCCGGAGAACGTCCAGGGCCTCACCTGGTGCTTCCCCCTCGGCTACGACCCGACGCCCGGGGCGAGCCACATTATCGAACGGCCGGCGCAGTACGCCCGCTGGCGGGACTACGTGCCGGCGTTGACGCCGGCCTGGCCCGGCCGCATGCTGGACTGGAGCCACACCCACCCGATCACCCTGGAACCGCGGCGACGGGTGCTGTTCTCGGAAGAACAGGACACGCCGGGCCAGGCGCTGTGGACCTATCGCCGCCTGATCGCGAGCGAGCAGTACGCCGTCGGAGCGATGCCGCAGGAGGCGACGCTGGTGAACTGGCCGCAGAACGACTACGTCGAAGGCAACCTGATCGACAAGCCGGCGGACGAAGTCCAGCGGTACCTGGAGGAGGCCCGTCAGCTCGCCCTCAGCCTCTGCTACTGGCTCCAGACGGCGGCGCCACGCGCGGACGGCGGCGAAGGCTACCCCGGCCTGTATCTACGGCCCGACCTCGTCGGCACCGCCGACGGGCTGGCGAAGTATCCCTATATTCGCGAGAGCCGGCGGATCAGGGCGGTCTTCACCGTGACCGAGCAGCACGTCGGCGCGACGGCGCGCGGCATCGCGCGGGGCGCGCCGGGCGAAGGCGAGCCGTTCTTCGACAGCGTCGGCGTCGGCAGCTACCGGATCGACCTGCACCCGTCCACTGCCCACGACAACTACGTCGACATCGACTCCCTGCCCTTCCGCATCCCCCTGGGCGCCCTCTTGCCGGTGCGCGTGCGCAACCTGCTGCCGGCCTGCAAGAACCCGGGCGTCACGCACATCACCAACGGCTGCTACCGGCTGCACCCGGTGGAGTGGAACATCGGCGAGGCGGCGGGCCTGCTGGCCGCCCACTGCCTGGAGCGCGGCCTGGAGCCGCACCAGGTCCGGGCGGACGGGCGCGAGCTGCAGGACTTCCAGGCGCTGTGCGTGGCCCAGGGCTTCGAGCTCACCTGGCCACTGGTGCATGCCGTATAGGCGTGCACGCCATCCTTTACCAGCGCTGGCTTCGTCGGCATGGTTCAATTGGCACAGAGCCGAATAATCGCCGCCGCGCCATGCGGTGCTTGTATTCGGAGCAGGGGGAGAACGCCCTTGAATGACAGGAAAGCGCTGGACCGGATCAGCGTCAACTCGGCCGTGATGGTGGGTAAGCCGGTTGTCAAAGGCACGCGGCTTACTGTCGACTACATATTAAACCTGCTCGCTCACGGCGCCTCGGTTGAGGAGATCGTGCATGAGTACGCAGGATTGACGGCAGAGGACGTGCGGGCTTGCCTCCTGTTTGCCGCGAAGACGCTGGAAGACACCAGCTACATGCCCTTGCTGGTCGAGCACGTTTGAGTGCGTTTCCTGGTAGATGAATCGACTGGGCCGTCCGTCGCCCGCTGGCTACGTGAACAGCGTCACGACGTCGTCTCGGTATTTGATGAAGCACGTGGCATCAGTGATGACGAAGTGATTCGCCGTGCGTACACGGAAAATCGCATCCTGATCACCAACGATAAAGACTTTGGTGAAAAGGTCTACCGGGGACGATTTCATCATCGTGGAGTCGTTTCATTGCGGCTGGAGAACGAGCGGACGCAGAACAAAATAGCAGTGATTCGCCGGCTCCTTGACGCGTACAGTGACCGACTCACGGATCAATTCGTAGTCGTCACCGAGACGCGGGTACGGTTCGCCCGCGCGTGAGGAGAGGCGGAGGCGCGGACTACCGATGCACGCTCGGGCCGAAGTTGGCTTCGTAGTAGGGCGAGACGTTGGTGCCCGGCGCCACGATCTCGTCGACCTTCTGGCGATCCTCGGCCGTGATCTGCACGTCGAGCGCCTTCAGGTTGTCCTCCAACTGCTCCATCGTGCGGGGGCCGATGATCGGGCTGGTGACGCCCGGCTGCTGCATCACCCAGGCCAGGGCGAACTGCGACATACTGCACCCTTTGGCGGCTGCCAGCGGCGCCAAGCCCTCCGTCACGTCGAAGACCTGCTCGCGCATGCGGCGGCGTTGGGGCGCATTGGCGGCGGCGCTGCCGAAGCGGCTATCCTCCGGCGGCGCCTCGCCGCGATGGTACTTGCCGGTCAGCAAGCCGCCTCCTAGGGGGCTCCAGGGGATGATGGCGATGCCGTAGGTCCGGGCCATGGGCAGCAGCTCTCGCTCCACCCGGCGGTCGAGCAGGTTGTACGGTGGCTGTTCGCTCACAAAACGGTTGAGGCCGTGCTCCTTGGAGGCCCAGAGCGCCTCCACCACCTGCCAGGCGGCGAACGTGCTGGTGCCGATGTAGCGCACCTTGCCGCTGCGAACCAGATCGTCCAGCGCACGCAGGGTCTCGTCGATGGCAATTTCCGGGCGGGGGCGGTGCAGCTGGTAGAGGTCGATGTAGTCGGTCTGCAGCCGGCGCAGGCTGGCCTCGCACTGCTGCACGATGTGGCGGCGGCTGGTGCCCTGCATGTTCGGGTCGCTCTCGTCCATGGTGCCGTGCACCTTGGTCGCCAGGAATATGTGTTCCCGTTTCCCGTTGCGCTTGAGGGCGGCGCCGGTCGCCTCCTCGCTCTTGCCGCGGCTGTAGACGTTGGCGGTGTCCAGGCAATTGATGCCGGCGTCGATCGCCCGGTCGATGATCGCGGCGGAGTCCTCCGGAGTGGTCTTGCCGCCGAACATCATGCAGCCCAGGGTGAGGGGACTGACTTTGACGCCGGTCCGGCCGAAGAGACGGTATTCCATGTCTACTCCCTTGTTGCTATCACGCCCTGCCGGAATAGTACGGCATGGTTCGCTCGGTAGAGCGGCGTGGCCGGCGGCACGTTTAGTCACGGGGCGTCAACCGGACTGGTGCCATGTACCTATAGGCCAGCGCGGCCCCTTCACGCCGCCATGCCGGAGGTGGCATGCTGTCCGACATGATGATCCACCGACGACACCCGCCTCGCTTCAACCGGTCGCACCGCCTCCCAGCGCTGCTTGTCGTGGCGTGCTTGCTCGCCGGCTGTGGCGCCCAAGATACCGGCGGCACCCCGGCGGCGTCGGCGAACGCCACGACGGTACCGCCCGGTGGGATGGGGCCGGGCGCCATCGTCGCGCCAACGGTGCGGCCCAGTGTCGCCGCCACCGCGACCTCCGCCCCGATCGTCCCCGTGGCGACCGTGGTGCGGCCCGCCGTCCCGACCGCGCCGCCGACCGCCGTTCCCGTCCCACCGACCGATATTCCCGTCCCGCCGACCGACGTTCCGGCGACCGTAGCGCCCGCGACGGCGCGAACGAAGTCGACCGTCGCGGCGACCGCACGGGCGACGGCCACGGAACGTGCGGCCTCGCCAACACCAGCGGCGGCGGCGAAGGGCACCGTGACCCCATCGGCCACGCCGCACATGGTGGCCTATACCGTCAAGAAGGGCGACGACGTGTATGGCATCGCCCGCCGGTTCGGCGTGACGCCTGCCGCCATCGTCAGCGCCAACAAACTGGCGAATCCAAGCAAGATCAAGATTGGCCAGGTCTTGAAGGTCCCGGTCGTGGGACCCAGCAGCGAGACGCCCGCCGCCTGAGTCGGACCGGATCCCCCCCTTCCCCGATGATCTCGACTGCCGAACTGGCGGTAGCATGGGCCATCATTGAGGAAGGGGGGACCATGCCCGAAGCCGTGACGGAGCGCCTGCTGGACTTGTTGGCGGACGGGAACGCCGACTACGAGATCATGCGCCACGCGCCGGTGCGCACCAGTGAGGAAGCGGCGGCCATTCGCGGCACTCCGGCGGAGCACGGCGCGAAGGCGCTGGTCTTCCAGGCCGATGACCGCACCGTGCTGCTCGTGCTCCAGGGCACGCGCCGGATGGACAACCGCGCCTTCAAGCGCGCCTATGGCGTCAAGAATCTCCGTCTGCTCCCATCCGAGGACTTGACCGCGCTGACCGGGCTGGAGCCGGGGGCGGTGCCGCCCTTCGGCCGTCTCCTCGGTTTCCCGACCTACGCCGACGAGCGCCTCCTCAGCTTGCCCCGGATCGCCTTCAACGCCGGCAGCCGCAGCGTCTCGGTCGTGCTGGCCACGGCCGACTACGTTCGCCTTGAACAGCCGACGGTGGGTCGCTTCGCGTCGGAGGAAGCCCGCGCATGATCATCACGCAGCTCATCGCGGTCGTTATCAGTCCAGCACGCCGTTAGACCGCAGCCAGCGCCGCGCCGGTCACCACCAGCGCCGCGCCGAGCCAGACGCGCGCCCCTGATTTCTCCCTGGCGATCAGGACGCCGATGAGCACCGAGATCTCGCGCAGCGTGGAGACGCGGCCGGCGGGGGCGAGTTGGAAGGCGAAGAGTACCAGCAGGTAGGCCGCCGTCGTGCCGATCGCCACGAGCAGGCCGGGACGCCACACCCGCCGCAAGCGGAGGCGGTCGCCGCGCACGAGCAGGAGGAGCAGCAGGCCCTGCAGACCCATGACCAGGCCGAGGTAGGCCACCGGCGAGACCTGGCGCACGGCCCGGGCGTCGATCAAGGAGTAACTGGCGATGCAGACGCCGGTGAGCAAGGCGAAGCCGATGGCGGCGCGTTGGGCCTTGTGCTGGCCGGCGGTCGCCACCAGCGCCAGGCCGGCCACCAGGGCCAGCGCGGCGATGACGGTCTGAGGCGTCGGGTGTTGCGCCAGCACAAGCCAGCCGCCCAGGGTGACCAGGAGCGGCGCGGTCCCGCGCCCGATCGGGTAGGCCAGGGACATCGCCCCACGGCGGTACGCCGCGGCGAGGCAGAGGGCATAGGCGGTCTCCGCCAGCGCCGATGGCAGGATGTAGGGCAGCGCGGCAACCGGCGGCGCGATAATGATCGCCGGCAGCAGGCCGATTGCCGCGGCGATGCCGGCCACCGCCATCGTGGCGACCCGGTCCCCCGTGTCGTGCAGGATGCGGTTCCAGGCGGCGTGGAAGAGCGCCGCCGCCAGAACGAGGCCTAAGGCGAGCGGGGGCGTCGCCCTTTCTCCCTACAGGGCGATCGAGAGCGCCTTCACTTCCATAAAGTGCTGGAGACCCTCTGCTCCGTTCTCGCGGCCGATGCCGCTCTCCTTGAAGCCGCCGAAGGGGATGTGCGGCCCGGTCGGCAGCGGGTCGTTGAGGCCGACGATGCCGTACTCCAACCCTTCCGCCACCCGGAAGCCCCGGCCCATGTCGCGCGTGAAGAAGTAGGCGGCCAGGCCGAACGGCGTGTCGTTGGCCAGCCGGATGGCGTCGTCCTCCGTGGCGAACGGCATCACCGGCAGCACGGGACCGAACGTCTCGTCGTGCATCACCAGCATGTCGGTCCGGACGTTGCCGAGCACCGTCGGCTCGTAGAAGTAGCCCTGCAGGCCGTCCGGTGAGACGCGCCGGCCGCCGGCCAGGACCTCCGCGCCGTGGCTGCGGGCGTCCGCGACGTGCTCCTCCACCTTCTGGAAGCCCCGTTCGTCGATCAGCGGGCCGACCTGCACGCCGGCGTCCAGGCCGTTGCCCACCTTCAGGTTCCGGGCCAGCTCGGCGACGCGGGCGGAGAACCGCTCGGCGATACCGTCCTGGACGAACAGCCGATTGGTGCAGATGCAGGTCTGACCGGCGTTGCGGAAGCGGGAGAGGATCACGGCCTGGGCGGCCTTCTCCAGGTCGGCGTCGTCGAAGACGATGAACGGGGCATGGCCGCCCAGCTCGAAGGACACCCGCTTCATGGTGCCGGCGGCATAGCGCATCAACTGCTTGCCGACTTCCGTGGAGCCGGTGAAGGTGACCTTGCGCACCAGCGGGTGCTCGGCCAGCTCCCGGCCCGCTTCGGCCGAGTTCGTGCCGGTGACGATGTTGGCGACGCCGGCCGGGATGCCGGCCTCCTTCAGGATGCGGAAGGTCTCGATCGCGACCAGCGGGGTGGCGCGTGAGGGCCGCAACACCACCGTGCAGCCGGCGGCCAGCGCCGGCGCCACCTTGCGGGCAGGCATGCTGAGCGGGAAATTCCAGGGCGTGATCGCGGCGACCACACCGACCGGTTGGCGTAGCACCAGCACGCGCTTGTCCGGGGACGCCGCCGGCACGACCTGTCCATAGGTGCGGCGCGCCTCTTCCGCGTTCCAGTCAAGGAACGCGGCGGACGAGGCCACTTCGCCCCGCGACTCGGCAATCGGCTTGCCGTTCTCCATGGTGAGCAGCCGGGCCAGTTCCTCCTGGCGTTCGCGCATGATGGTGGCGGCTTTGTGCAGGATGGCAGCCCGCCCGTCCGCCGGCAGGTGGGACCAGGCGGGGAAGGCGCGGTGCGCCGCTTCGACGGCGGCGCGCACATCGTCCAGATTGCCGTCCGGCACCTCGGCGATCGACGCACCCGTCGCCGGGTTGCGGACGACGAACGTGCGTCCGGTCGCCCCTTCGCGCCAGGCGCCATCAATCAGCATGCGGTACGTGGATGCGGTCGCAACGGCCATGTTGGGGAGTCCTTTCTACGGTCAATGGGCTGGTGCTATTATGGTAAGGCATTGTAACGCCTGAGAAAGCTGAGAACATGGCACGGTCCACCGGCATCCGGCTGTTTTTCATTGTGCTGTTGGCGCTGGTCGCCGTCTGGATTGATTGGCCGGGCAACCCCGGCTTCCATATTCAGGGGATGGGCGTCGACATCGACAAGCCCATCGCCGTGAAGGAGGGGCTGGACCTCCAGGGCGGGCTGTCCGTGCTGTTGCAGGCCCAGCCGGCGGCCGGCCAGGTCGTGACGGCGGATACCATGCAGGCGGCGATGGGCGTGATCGAGAACCGCATCAACGGCCTGGGCGTGGCGGAGCCGGTGATCCAGTTGGCCGGCAACAATCGCATCATCGTCGAGTTGCCGGGCATAAAGAATCCGGACGACGCGATCAAGCTCTTCGGCTCGACGGGGCAACTGGAATTCCTGGCGACCAATGATATTCCCGTGCCGGTCGGCTGCCCCATCCCCTACCCCGACGGCCACTTGCCGTCGGTCACCAATCCGCCGGCGGGCTGCCCGACGCCGCAGCAGCTGGGCAACCCGCCGGTGGTCGTCGGCGGCTCGGACGTCCAGACGGCGTCGGTGGGCTACGACAATCTGGGGCAGCCGGTGGTCAACGTCACCCTCAAGGCGCAGGGCGGCGACAAGATGAGCGCCTACACCACGCAGAACGTCGGCAAATATCTGACCATCACCATGGACCGGATCGTGGTGGAAAGCGCCGTCGTTCAGCAGCAGTTCGGGGCCAACTTCCAGATCAGCGGCGGCAGCATGGCGCTGGCTGACGCCCAGCGCATCGTCCTGGAGATCAAGTACGGCGCCCTGCCCGTGCCGATGGTGATCGAGCAGCAGCAGCAGGTCGGACCGACGCTGGGCCAGGATTCCATTAATCGCAGCCTTGTCGCTGGCGCCATCGGCCTGGCCATCGTCATGGCCTTCATGCTGCTCTACTACCGACTGCCCGGCCTCCTGGCCGACCTGGCGCTGATCGTCTACGCTCTCGTCGTCTTCGCCGTCTTCAAGTGGATCCCCGTGACCCTCACCCTTGCTGGAACGGCCGGCTTCATCCTCAGCATCGGCATGGCGGTCGATGCCAATGTGCTGACCTTCGAGCGGCTAAAAGAGGAGCTACGCAGCGGCAAGACCCTGCGCGCGGCGATGGAAGCCGGATTTGACCGGGCCTGGCCCTCGATCCGCGATTCGAACATCTCCACGATGCTCACCTGCGGCGTGCTCTACGTCTTCGGCACCGGCTCCATCCGCGGCTTCGCCCTCACCCTCTTCATCGGCGTGGTGGTCAGCCTCTTCTCGGCGATCTTCGTGACCAGGACCTTCTTGCGCGTGGTGGCGGCCTTCTCGGCGGTGCGCCAGCCACGCCTGTTCGGGGTAGAAAGCGCTCCTGCCAATGCTTAACATTATCGGCCGGCGGTACCTGTACTTCCGTCTCTCCCTGCTGATCATCATTCCGGGCACGATCTTCCTAATCATCTTCGGCTTGCGGCCCGGCATCGACTTCAGCGGCGGCACCAACCTGGAGTTGCAGTTGCAGAAGCCGCCGGACATCCCGACGATCGAGCAGATTCTCACCAAGGACGGCTTCCCCGACTCGGTGGTGCAGACGGTGAACGACCCCGGCACGCCGAACGCCGTCAACCTGCGCACGAAGCCGATGTCGAATACGCCCCAGGATAACCAGGTGGCGAAGGTAGAAGCGGACATCCAGGCCCAGTTCGGCAAGGTGACGCAGCTGCAGTACCAGAGCATCGGCCCCGTGATCGGCGCGGAACTGACGCGCAAAGCCGTCTACGCAGTGCTGGGCGCCAGCGTCCTGATCCTGCTCTACATCTGGTACGCCTTCCGCAACGTGGCGACGCCGTTGCGCTTCGGCATCTGCGCGCTGGCGGCGCTGCTGCACGACGTCCTCGTCGTGATGGGGGTCTTTGCCATTCTCGGCAAGATCTTTAAGATCGAGATCGACGCCCTCTTCGTGACGGCGGTGCTGACCGTGATCGGCTTCTCGGTCCACGACACGATCGTCGTCTTCGACCGCATTCGCGAGAACCTGGGGCGGCGGACCGGCGAGCCGTTTGAGACCGTGGTCAATGCCAGCATCGTCCAGACATTGGCGCGCTCGCTGAACACCTCGATCACGGTGCTCCTGACGCTCCTGGCCCTCTACCTCTTCGGCGGCGTCAGCATCCGCCTCTTCGTGCTGGCGTTGCTGGTGGGCATCTTCAGCGGCACCTATTCGTCGATCTTCAATGCCAGTTGCTTGCTGGTAGTCTGGCAGAACCGCGAGTTCAAGCAGTTCCTGCCGCGCCTGTTGGGCCTGCGCCGCGCGGCCGCCTGACCGGGGGCGTGGCATATGGGCCGGCCGCAACTGCATGTCGTCACCGATAGCCGGCTGGCCCTGCCCCGCCTGCTGGCGACCGTCGTCGCCGCGCTGGATGGTGGCGTCGACGTCGTGCAGGTTCGCGATAAGGCTGCGCCAGCGGAGGCGCTCGTGGCTCTGGTACGCGAAGTACGGGCCGCCGTCGCCGGCCGGGCGCCGGTCATCGTGAATGGCGCCGTGGACACGGCGTTGACTGCGACGGCGGATGGCGTCCATCTTCCGGAAGGGCACCCGGATCTCGGCCGTGCCCGGCGGCTGCTCGGCAACACCGCCTACCTCGGCGCCTCGGCCCATAGCGTCGCTGCGGCCCGGCGGGCGGAGCGGGCGGGCGTCGACAGCGTCACTTTCGGCCATATCTATGCCACGGCCAGTCACCCCGATGAGCCGGCGCGCGGACTTGCCGCCCTGCGGGAGGTCGCCACCGCGATCCGGATTCCGGTCATCGCGATCGGCGGGATCGACGCTTCGCAGGTGACTGACGTCCTCGCGGCGGGAGCGGCGGGCGTCGCGGTCATCTCGGCAATTTTCGCGGCAGCCGACCCGCGGGCGGCGGCGGGGGCACTACGGGCGGCGCTGGACGCGGCTGCCGGGGGTCCGGGCGGCCATCCTGACCCCGGTCCTGATCCGCACGCCTGCTTTTCGTCCCACAGTCTATACTCTCGGTAGCCGGAGCGTTGTTGCGACTCGAAACCGGGCCACACGAACAAGGGAGACCACTCGCCTCATGATGCCGATGTTGCAACCTGCCCGCGCCATCTTGCCCTTCGCCATGGGAATCATGGTGCTTCTGGCCGGTTGCGCGAGCCTCAGGCCGGGCACTCCCGCCGCAAGTTCCAGCCAGGCGGCCGGCCCCGCCGGCGCCGCGCCGCCCCACGTGCAGTATCTGGATATGGCCGACGTGCTGGAAGACGATCCCGGCGATCCCGGTAAGAAGCTGCTCAGCGTCACCATCCACGTCCATACCGACAGCGCGTCGGAAGGGGTGGTGGCCCTGGAGATGATCGTGGACCCCGGTTCGGCCGTGCCCTGGCCGCATCCGGCCTATCCCGGCGGCAACGCCGCCGACGCGACGCAGCAGGTGAAGCTGGCCACCGGCGATGGCCAGATCAGCGCCAAGTTCCCGCTGCGCGCGCGTCAGGACGGCAAGGTAGAAGACAACGTGTACAACGTCCAGAGCGGCGGCTTCTACGATGTTCTGGTCTTCGGGGGCGGGTTGCCGGCCACGCCGACCGCGCCGACGCTGGCGGCCTTCCAGACATCCCGGCTCTACTCGCTGCCGGACTTCGGCGGGCCGCCGCCGACCCCGACGCCCGTGCCGACCCCGACGCCGGCCGGCACACCGGCGGCGGTGCCAACGGCCTATCCAAGCCCAACCTTCGCTCCCACCAGCACGCCCCAACCAACCCCGACGCCGCTCCCACCGCCGTTTACCGTGGGGTTACTGAACGTGCAGGTCCTGAACCAGTTGCAGGGCACGGTCGGCGCGCTGCCCGGTTCCGCCGGGGCGACGATCACCGCACCGGCCGGGCAGAGTTTCGTCGTCGCCGTCTTCGTCGTACGCCGCGACCTCCCGACGGCCAGCAATAACCCATTGCCGGTCAAGCTCTCGGCGGGCAACGCCGGCCCCTGGCAACCGGACAATAGCCAGATCAACAGTCAAACCGGCAGCTTGCAGATCACCGTGCCGTCCTACGGTCCGATCACGATCGTCTATGATCCGCGCAGTCAGGCCGAGCACGAGCGCCAGGTGGCGGCCCAGGTCTGGCTGGCGCCGACGGGGGACACGACGAACGTCGGCGACTTCCGCTTTGATGATCAACCGGCCAGCGCCTATCCGCCGGCGGCCGTGACCTGGGTCGATCCGGGCTTCCCCTATCAGCTCAAGCAGCCCATCAAGCTCAACGCCGTTTCCGATATCCAGGTGATGCAGGTCAAAACGGTGCCTCCGGCCGAGGTCACCCCGGTGGCCGGCGGTACGGCCGGGCCCGGCTTGCAGGCGTCGCTGGCGATCACCGGTACCTCAACTGCGTCCCTGACGCTACGTCTCCAACTGGTGCTGGAGGACCAGCAGGGGCTACGCTCTCGCGTCGATTGCCCGGTGCAGACGTATCCGAAGCTGGTCCTCGGCAGTCCGCAGCAGTTCACCTGTACCGTGCCCTTCCCGCCGGGCGGCGGCCAGAGCGGCGGGCATCTCGGCATCACGGGCACCGTCAACGGCGGCGCCATCGCGACGCAGTGGGTGACGTTGCCGGGGTAGGGGCCCCAGTACTTCCGTCTCCGCGCGCATACCTTTGCCGTGTCTTGCGCGTCTTTAGGGCAGAGGGAACGAGCCGGCTCGTTCTATCGCGGCGGGATTGGCAGGGGATGGTGCATCGTTTCCGTCAGATGGTCGCGGTCGCCGTGACGGCGTTCGCTTCACTGCTCCCGGCGGCGCTCCCGGCGCGGGCGGCCGGCCCGACCTATCTGCTTCCCTGGCGACCGAACCACTACTTCGAATGTATCCAGGGAAATAACAGTGTGGCGGACCACCAGGGGATCGAGGCCTACGCCTTCGATTTCCCGATGAGCCCCGGGACATTGGTCATAGCGGCGCGGTCGGGCACCGTGAGCATGGTGAAGAGCGATTCCAACGAGGGGGGCTTCAACATCGCCTATGCCAACGACGCCAACTACGTGGTGATCGATCACGGCGATGGCACCCAGGCGCTCTACCTGCATCTCATGTACCACGGGGCGCTCGTCCGCGTCGGGGAACAGGTCCGGCAAGGGCAGCCCATCGCCCTGAGCGGCGATACCGGCTGGACCAGCGGGCCGCACCTGCATTTCACCGTTGAAAAGAGTTCGCTTACCGACCACCTCACCCAGTCGGTGCCGATCAGCTTCGCCAATGTCGGCGACTGGGCCGGCGTACCGCAGCCGGGACGGTGGTACGCCTCGCGGAACGTGCTGACGACCCCCGTGCCGGCGTTGCCGCCGATCGTCCAGTCTAGACGCCTGACACCGGCGGCGGCGATCGCCACCTCGACGGAGGGGAACAAACTGGACTACGACATTCCGCACGGCCACTTCTTCAAGGAAGCCAACGGCTCCGGCGGCGCCGGCATCACCGGCTATCTCGTCACCAATGACGAGCGCGTGCCGATCTGGCAGCACTTCGCCGGCCTGGGCGGCGTCGCCGCGCTGGGCTACCCGATCGCCGATCGCTTCTCGCTCGATGGCTTCACGGTGCAAGCTTTCCAGAAAACGGTGGTGCAATGGCATCCCGACGACCAGCGGTTCTATTTCCTGAACGTGCTGGACATCCTTCACGACCACGGTGATGACGGCTGGCTGCAGAGCGCCCGCCAGATCCCACCGCCCGCCGCCAACGGCGCCGATGCCGGCATGTCCTGGAATCAGGTGATGGCGCGGCACCTGGCCTTCCTGGCGGCGAGTCCCACCCTCCGGGCCTTCTACTATGCGACGCCGGACTGGTTGGATCGCTACGGCCTGCCCACCAGCGCCGTCACCGACGAGGGGACTGTGCTGGTCGTGCGCTGCCAGCGGGCGGCGCTGCAGCTCTGGAAGGTGAACGAACCGTTTGCCAGGGCCGGCCAGGTGACCGTAGCCAACGGCGGCGACCTGCTCAAGGAACGCGGCTGGCTGCCCGCCTCCGCGACGGGCGTCGATTACGCGCCGGTGCCGTAGGGGTCCGTCTCCTCCGGCCCCTCTCCTCGGGGGAGAGGGGTGGCGAGCCTCGCGAGCCGGGGTGAGGGTTCGACTACAACACCGCGCCCAGAATCCAGGGGTTGAACTCCTCGTCGCCCATGCCGTTGCGTTCGCTCTTGCTCGCCTTGCCGGAAGCTACCGCCAGCAGTTCCTCGAAGATCTCCTGGCCCACCTGCTCCACCGACACGCCGTCCAGGATGCGCCCGGCGTTGATGTCCATGTCGTCGCGCATCTGTTGGTAGAGGGCGGCGTTGGTGGCGATCTTGATGGAAGGCGCCGGCTTGAAGCCGAAGACCGAGCCACGCCCGGTCGTGAAGGCGACGATGTTGCAGCCGCTGGCCACCTGCCCGGTGACCGACACCGGGTCGTAGCCGGGCGAGTCGATGTGGACGAAGCCGCGCGCCGTGATCGGCTCGGCGTACTCGAAGACGCCGTTCAGCGGCGTCGTGCCGCCCTTGGCCACGGCGCCGAGCGACTTCTCGTAGATCGTGGTCAGTCCACCCGCCTTATTCCCCGGCGAGGGGTTGTTGTCGATCTCGAAGTTGTTGCGGGCGGTGTAGTCTTCCCACCAGTGGATGCGTTCCACCAGCTTCTCGCCGACGGCGCGCGAACCGGCGCGGCGGGTGAGCATGTGTTCGGCGCCGTAGACCTCCGGGGTCTCGCCGAGGGCGACCGTGCCGCCCTGGCGCACGATCAGGTCGGCGGCGAAGCCGAGCGCGGGGTTGGCCGTCACGCCGGACCACCCGTCGCTGCCACCGCACTGCAAGGCGACCGTCAGCTCGCTGGCCGGCACCGTCGTCCGCCGGCAGCGTTCCGCCTCCGGCAGCAACGCCTCCACGGCTTTGACACCGGCTTCGATCGTCTGGCGCGAGCCGCCGACATCTTGAATCACCAGGAGGGGGATCGGGCCGTGGCCTGGCGCCGCCAGCAGGCCGGTGTTCTGGACGAGGTCGGTCACCTGGTTGATCTCGCAGCCGAGGCCGACGATGACGGCGCCCGCCACGCAGGGATGGTGGGCGAAGCCGGCGAGGGTGCGTTGGAGCAGGGCGACCTCCCGACTGCCGTAGCGCGAGCCGCAGCCGCTCTTGTGGGTGAGGCCGATCACGCCGTCGACGTGTGGGTAGTCGCGCAGCCGGTCGGCCGTGAAATGCTCCATAATGTGGCGCACGACGCCGGAGCTGCAGTTGACCGAGGGGATGACGGCGATGTAGTTGCGCGTCCCCACCCGGCCATCCCGGCGTACGAAACCTTCGAAGGTGCGGCGTTCGGTCGCCGGCTGCGCGGCCACTGCGTCGACCCCGAAGGCGTAATCGCGGGAGAACTCCCGCACGGCAAGGTTCTGGGTATGCACGTGGTCGCCGGGCGCGATGGAGCGGGTGGCGAAGCCGATGATCTGCCCGTACCGGCGCACCGGCTCGCCCTCGGCGATGGGACGTAGGGCCACCTTATGGCCGGCGGGCACCGGGCGGGTGACGTGCAGCAGCGCGCCGTCCCAGCGCAACCGCGTCCCGGGCGCCAGCGTCTGCTTGGCGATGACGACATCATCGTGCGGGTGCAGCCGGATCGCCACGCTCTCCAGATCGACGGGCTGGGCGGGAGCGGTTTCCAGCAGGGCGTTGATGGCGGTATCCGGGGCGTTCGGCATCCGGTCATTCCTTTCGGCTCCACGGTCGCGCCGGGAGCGGGTGATTGTCGCATGCGTAGTGTACGGGGCCTGAGTCGGTGATGGAAAAAAACGAATCAAGACGTGGAAGGTTGCCAGTAACCTCGGTTCTGGCTGAGACGTAAGGCGGGCGGAAATCTGGGCCGTTGCCGGCGGTAAAGACTGCCTCGTCGTTCCCATGCTTCGTTGTCTCTTTCGTTTCGACCCACCGAATCGGCCCCGTTGGCAAGAGACGCGGGTGACTCAGCGATTCTCCGCCCGGTGAAACTCCTCGGCGAACGCCATATCGTGCTTCTTGCCGACCTCGGCGGTCCGGCGCCGGATCAATGCCTCGATCTCGTCGAAGTGCGCGGCGAGCTGGCTGGTGTGCGCACGCAGCGCGGCCAGCTTCCGCTCAAACATCGAACTGATGTCGACGGCGACGTTGGCGGTCGGCGCGCCGGAGAAGTAGACTTCGCGGACCTTGTGCGGCAGCAAACCCTCTTGCAGCAGTTCGGGAAAGTCCCAGGGATTCTGCGACGCCGGGTAGACCGCCGCGATCGTCGCTTGCCCGGCCGCCAGGTGATCGGGATGGAAGGCGCCGATGACGTAGCCGGGCGTCCAGGTACGATCGGGCGACTCGCAGATCACCCGCGTCGGACGGTAGCGGCGCAGCACCCGCACGATGTCGCGGCGCAAGTCCAGCGTCGATTGCAACTCGCCGTCCCGATAGTCAAGGAAGACGATGTCCTCCACGCCCAGCACGTCGCAGGCAGCGCGTTGCTCAAGCTTACGAGTGGTGGTGACGGCCCGCCGCGCCTCCGGGCTGACGTCCTCGGCGTCGTCGGGCCCGCCACTGGCGCCATCGGTGCAGATCAGATAATGCACCGTCCAGCCGTCGGCGACCCAGGTGGCAATCGTCCCCGCCGCCATGAACTCGGCGTCGTCCGGGTGGGCGACGACCACGAGCGCGACCTTGCGCTCTTCTGTTTCCTGTTCTGTCATTGCAACCTACCTTCGTCAGGGCTTACACTGGCGGCCAACCCCGGACGCAGAATTGGCAACACCTGTGTTGCCGGCGTTGCCGGCCTATGATGGAGACTGTCCATCACACATGCTGCCCGGCCGAGGCGCTCCGGTTCCGCCCGTCCGTGCGCAAATGGTAACACCGCACGCATGCCGGGAACGGACATCCGGGCCGGCGAGTCGACGGCAAAGACGGCAATGGAGTCGGTCAAGACGCCGGTGGAAACTGCCCTGGCCAAGGGGCACGCCACGATCGACGCCATCGCAGCCCGCACGTCATGACGGCATGGAGCGGCGCCCGTCCCCAGTCGGGATTGGCGACCCCGTTATGGCGGCTACAGGAGTTCCCGGTAGTGGGCCGCCACCTTCTCCAGGGCGGCGCCGTACTGCTCCAAGTAGCCGGGGGCGGGATCGATGAGCGCCGGAAAGCTGACGATATTGGGATGCACGGCCTCGCTCACCGGGAGGTCGCCGGGGCGGTAGCCGCGGTAATCGCCGGTGAGGGGACCGCGGCCGCCGCCGTAGAGGTCGAAACCCCGCGCGAAGAGCGGCAGTAGGTGGTGCAGGTCGTAGGCGCGGCCATTCATGGGTGCGCCCTCCGCCCGTACCGCCGCCAGGAAGCGCTCCACCGGCAGCCCTCCGAGCCGCTCCGGCTGATAGATGCCCTTCAGACCGCCGTAGAAGCCGGCCATGTGCGCCTTGGCATATGACGTCACTAATGTGATCGCCGTGACCCGTTCCGGCGCCGCGGCCAGCCGCTGCCGGTTCTCGGCGATGCGCTGATTCCGCCACTCCAGGGTCTCGAAGGAGACCTTCGCCACGGCCAGCGCCAGGGGGTGGGCGCGGAACTTGAGGCCGAGGCCCGTCTCGCCCAGGGCCCGGTATTCCGGCGAGACGTACTCGTCCACCAGCCCTTTGCGGTTGAGGTGGCCATAGGCCATGATCCGCTCCCAGAGGTGGTCCTCGTTCGTGACAATCATGCCGCCTTCGCCGCCGGAGACCGCCTTCCCGCCGGGGTTGGTCCCCTGCATGCTGAAGCAGCCGACATCGCCGATCGTGCCGACCTTGCGCCCATCGTAGGTCGCCCCGTGGGCGTGGGAGCAGTCTTCCACGACCGGTATGCGGTGGCGTCGGGCCACGTCCATGATGGCGTCCATATCGACCGGATTGCCGAACAGGTGGACCACGCTAATACAGCGCGTCCGCGGCGTGATCCGCCGCTCCATATCGGCCGGGTCGATCACCAGTGTATCGGCGTCGATCTCGCAGAACACGGGCCGGGCGCCCAGATGCACGGCCGGCGCGATGGAGCAGATCCAGGTGTAGCAGGGATGGAGCACTTCGTCGCCGGGACCGACGCCGACGGCGAAGTAGGCCGCCTGGAGGGTCGAGGTGCCGGTGTTCTGACTGGCGCAGTGCTTCACCCCGAGCCAGGCCCCGAACTCGTCCTCGAACTCCCGGGCGAAGCCCCGTCCGGCGGCCGATAGGTACCGTTCCCGGATCAGCCGGCTGACCAGCTCGATCTCCCGTTCGACCGGCGGTTGCCAACGCTCGGCCGGGGTGATCGTCATTGCCGGCGCACCGCCCTGCAATGCCAGTTTCTCGGTGAGGGTCGGCATGCCAACGCTCCTTTCCGCCACGTCTCGGTCTGCCACCGTCTTCACCTGGAGAGAAGGGCCAAAGACCGGACGTATGGTAGCAGTCAGCACGCCGTCAGGCGCCTACCCGCACCAGGCGACCGGTCACCGACGACTCGAGCGCCGCCTCGATCACCCGCAGCATGTGGATCACGGCCCCGATCGGGCAGAGCGCCGGCTGACCGGCGCGTGCCGCTTCCAGGAATTGAGACACGAATTCCGCTCCCGCCAAACCGCCATAGGCGGTGGATGCCGGGAACTCGGAGCGGTGCTCACGCCGGCCGCCGGCCGCCCAGCCCGGCGCTTCGCTCACCAGCGTATAGGCATTGCCGTCGGACAACGGCAGGCGCGCGTAGCCTTGCGTGCCGCGCAGCGCCAGGAAGGTGTCGTAACTGGGACCGACGTAGCCGGCCGCGCCGCCGACCAGCTCGTACCCGGCATGGTAGGTGCCGAGGACACCGCCGGCAAAGCGGAGCGCCAGGCAGGCCGTGTCTTCGACGTCTATCGGCTCCGGATTCCGTTTGCCGACGATGGCCGTCACTTCGGCGACCGTGTCGTCGAGCAAGAAGCAGAGGGCGTCGAGGTAGTGGATGCCCAACCAGGAGAGGATACCGCTGCCGGCGGTGGCACGCCGGAAAAGCCAGTGTCCGGGGTCGCGGTACCGCACCTGGGAGGTGACCATGCGCCCTTCCACCGCCATGACTGTGCCGAGCGCACCGGCCAGCGCCGCCGCCCGCACCTCCTGGATGATGGGATGGCCGCGCCACTGGAGCATCGCCCCCAGCGTCAGGTGGCGCTCACTCGCCAGCGCGGCAACCCGCTCCAGGTCGGCGGCATTGCGCGCCCCCGGCTTCTCGAAGAGCGCCGGCTTGCCGGCCGCCACCGCCGCTTCCAGCACGCCGGGGCAGAGGTCGTTGCGCACGCAGACCAGCAGGGCGTCTACTTCCGGCCGGGCCAGCAACGTCGCCAGGTCGGTCGTCGTCGACGCCGCCTTGGCCAGGGTTCCACCCAGGGCGGACGCATCCTCTCCCGCCAGCGCGCAAAGATGAATCGCCTCCACGTTCGGCAACGCCTCCAAGGTGTTGAGGTGCAGCCGGGTGTGGGGATGGGGCGACACGACGACACCAACCTGAAACGGACGCTCGGTCACGACGGATGCTCCTCCTGTTGTCTCTCCGGCTGCACCGGTGCCGGCGTCGCCAGCGGCCCGTTGATGGTCAATCCCAGGATGACGGTCCCGGCGGTACCGTCCACGACGAGCTCCTGACCGTCGGTGATCCGTTCGGTTGCCTGGGGCACGCCGACCACGGCGGGGATGCCGTACTCCCGCGCCACGACCGCCCCGTGGGACATCGCGCCGCCCATCTCCATCACGAGCGCGCCGGCCGTGAGGACCAAAGGCGTCCAACCGGGGTCCGTTGACGGCGCCACGAGGATGTCGCCCGGCTCCAGCCGGGCGCCGGCCGGGTCGAGAATCAGCCGCGCTCGCCCGGCCGTCCTGCCGGCCGAGGCCGGTGTACCGCGTAGGACCGGGCCGTCCCGGATATCAGACCCTCCCCCCCCATCTCCCGGCTCGGTGCCATCGGAAAGGAGCAGCCGTGGCAGGTGGCGGCGGCGGAGCTCCACGGCATAAAGTCCCCGCCGCTCGCGTACCCTCGTGCGCGGATCGGCGCCCTCTGGGCGAAGCGCCAGGCGAATCTCCGGCATGGTGAGGAAGAAAACGTCATCCGCCTGGTCCAGCTTGCCGCGGTGCGCCAGCTCCTCACCGACCGTGCCGATGCGGCCGCGGGCCTGAGCGAGCAGCAGCACCAAAAGGAACTTCGGCAGTTCGCGCAGCCCGGCCAGCGCCCGCCCGCGTCCGAGCAAGAGCGCCACGGCCCGCCCGCGCCAC
>JAICXR010000582.1 GCA_025980355.1 Chloroflexota bacterium
GATGCTGATTCGGACCGGCCAAATATCGCTCGAGGCCACCAATCCGGCCTCCCTGGTGGAGCAGGTGCGGCAGATCGCGACGGCGGCGAGCAGCGGCAGCGACGCCGGCTACGTGGCGGACGAACGCCTGCAATCGACCGACGCGAGCTTCACGGCCACCATCACGATCAACGTTCCGGCACCGACGTTCGCCGCCGTGATGCAGCAACTGCGCCAGTTGGGCACGCGCGTCCTCAATGAGACGAGCAGCAGCCAGGATGTCACGGAACAGTACGTCGACGTCGACGCCCAGCTGCAGGCGCTGCGGGCGACGCAAGCCCAATTGCTGCAACTGCTGAGCAAGACCCAGAACGTCTCGGATACGCTCTCCGTCCAACGCGAGCTCGCCACCGTCGACACCCAGATCAACCAGTTGGAAGGGCGGGAGAACTATCTGAAGGCGCACAGCGCCTTCTCGACGATCGTCGTTACCATCCAGCCGCCAGTCGCCGCCAAGGCCGCTCCGGCGCCGCTGTGGAACCCGTTGCATGCCCTGTTGAGCGCCGTCGCCGCCCTGGGTACGGTCGGGCAGGGCGTGATCGACGCGCTGATCTGGGTCCTCGTCTTCGGTATCCCGCTGGCGCTGCTTGCCCTACTCGGCCTGGTCGCGCAGCGCGCCGTCGCGCGGACGCTGCGCGCCCGGCGGAGCGCCCCGACATCCTGATGCGCCCGGCCCGACTTGCGGCGGCGAGTATAATCCGATGCCTACTCGGGACGCGCTCGCTCGCGTTACATGTCGGTGAGGAGGACCTATGAAGCAATATCCGCCAGCCCAGATCCGCAATGTGGCGCTCATCTCCCACGGTGGCGCCGGGAAGACCACCCTGACCGAGGCTATGCTGCTGGCGGCGGGGGCGATCACCCGGCGGGGCAGCGTGGAGGAGGGCACCACGGTGTCCGACCACGACCCCGAGGAGCAGCGGCGGCAGATCTCCATCGGCCTCAGCGTCTGCCCGTTGGAATGGAAGAATTGCAAGGTCAACCTCCTGGATACGCCCGGCTATTCCGACTTCGTGGGCGAGGTGAAACAGGCCCTGCGCATCGCCGACGCCGCCATCCTCCAAGTCTGCGCGGTCAACGGCGTCGAAGTCGGCACCGAGCTCGTCAGCCAGTACGCCGCCGAGCGCCAACTGCCGCTGCTGGCGGTCATCGGCCGCCTGGATCGGGAACACGCCGATTTTGAGCAGGCCCTCGCCGGCCTGAAGACGATGTTCGGCAATCGGGCGGCCCTGCTCCAGCTCCCCGTCGGCCACGAGCGCAGCATTCGGGGGTATGTCGATCTGCTCAGCCAGCGGGCCTACCTCACCGCCGACGGCGAGGCGCACGAAGCGGACATCCCGGCTGAGCTCGCCGAGCGGGCGGCGGAAAGCCGGGAGGCGCTGATCGACGCCGTGGCCGAACTCGACGACGATCTGCTGGCGAAGTACCTGGACGGTCAGGAGATCGGCGCCGACGAGCTATTGCCCCTGATTCAGCGCGGGACGAAGACCGGTCACCTGGTGCCGGTGCTCTGCACCGCCGCGGTCCAGGGCATCGGCGTGGAAGCCCTGCTCGACGCCATCGTGCACTTCCTGCCCTCGCCGCAGGAGGCGGGAACCGCCGACGTGGAGGGTCCGTTGGCCGCCCTGGTCTTCAAGACGACGAGCGACCCCTTCGTCGGCAAGGTGAGCTACCTACGAGTGTTCTCCGGCACCTTCCGGGCCGACGCCCACGTCTGGAATAGCACCCGCCA
>JAICXR010000568.1 GCA_025980355.1 Chloroflexota bacterium
CGTTGCTCGCCGCGTGTGGTGCGTCGGCGACGACGAGCGGCAGCGGGACGACCACCGCATCGGCGACCCTCAGCGCCCCCGCGGCGACGAGCGCCGCCACCACCGCCCCGGCCACCAGCAGCGCAGCAACCTCCGCGACCGCCGCGGCGACCAGCAGCACGGCCGCCATCACGGCGACCGCCGCTTCTACCAGCTCCGCCGCGGCGACAACGGCGGCGGCGGCAGCAACCTCATCGACGCAGTCGAACATCACGATCGCCGCCGCCGCCGGTGGCACCACCGTCCAGTGGTGGAATGGCTACGCCAAACCGGAATCGCTGGCGAGCGACCTCTTCGCCAAACAGTGGACCCC
Organism: Chloroflexota bacterium; assembly: GCA_025980355.1. Taxonomy (GTDB): domain Bacteria; phylum Chloroflexota; class UBA4733; order UBA4733; family UBA4733; genus UBA4733. The sequence goes on from JAICXR010000568.1 coordinate 353, forward strand.
CACGCATCCGAAGATCGGGATCGAGCTGATCCAGCACGTCGGCAATAACATCAAGGCGGAAGAACAGCTGACGGTGCTCCTGGCCGGCGGGACCCCGCCGGACCTGTGCGATGTGCCGATGTCGGAGAACGACCTGGCGACGCACGGCCTGAGCCAGCCGATCGACGACCTCGTTGCCCAGGATAAGTACGACCTCACCCAATATAACAAGGGGTTCATGGAGCTGGCCAAGGCCAACGGCAAGCTGTATGCCATTCCCTATTCCACGGGCGGCAACGGCTACGTCATGGTCTACAACCGCAATATGCTCGCCCAGTCAGGCGTCGCCGAGCCGCCGGCAAGCTGGGATCAAGCCTGGGCTTGGAACGACTTCCGTGACAATATCCATAAGCTGACCAAGGGGAGCGGCGCCCAGATGACCCAAGCGGGCCTGGGCGACTACGGCTACTACGTCCTCACCATCCCGATCCCCTGGAAAACCGACTGGATCACGCCCGACCTGAAGACGATCACTACTGACGCCCCGGAGATGATCACCGCCTATAGCGACTACCTGGACCTAGTGCTCAAGGACGGCACGACGGTGGCCTCGCCGGGCGTCAAGCTGGATTCGAGCGGATCGCTCGGCACCTTCGGGGCCGGGCAATCGGCCATTTCCATGCTCGGGTCGTGGCAAATGGCGGACCTGGCCAAACTCACGAAGGTGGACTGGGGCTTCATGCCGACGCCGAAGGGCGCGCTGAGCAGCCCGGAGTTCGGGCCGGTCTTCCTGGCGATCTCCAAAGACGCCAAGCACCGCGACGAGGCCTGGACGGTACTGAAGTGGCTGGTGGACGGTGGGAGGTATGCCCACTTCAAGGGCAACCCCGGCGCGACGAAGGCGGATGCGGGGCCGATCCTCACCGACCTGTTCAAGGGCGTGCCCAACGCCCGTCCCCAGGTGTTGATTGACGAATACGACATCGCCCAGCCCTTGCCCTATATCCGGCGGCATCCGGCCTGGGGGCAGATGTCAACGGAAACGGATAAGGCCTGGGCGCAAATGAGCAAAGGGCAGGTGGACGTGGCAACGGCCATGATGAGCCTGAAGAGCGCGCTCCAGGGTATCGTGGATCAATACAACAAGAGCCACCCGACCGGTTAGCAATCACTGCCCGTTGAGGGGATGCTGGCGTCGGGGAAAGGCCGGCATCCCCTCAAGCAATTTCCAAGCGCCATCCGGCATACTGTCTGCTGGGGTGCCATGTACATTCTGTATGTCGAAGACGACGCTCGGGTCGGCCGCGCCGTGGGGCGGGGCCTGACCGACGCCGGGCACCGGGTGGACCTCGCCGACAACGGCCCGGAGGGACTGGAACGCGCGTCGACCGGCGCCTACGACCTCATCGTATTGGACGTATTGCTGCCCGGCATGGATGGCATTGCGATCTGCCGCGAGGTGCGGCGGCAGGGGGTCACGACGCCGGTGCTCATGTTGACCGCCCGCGACGCCATCGGCGACCGGGTGCGCGGCCTGGACGCCGGTGCCGATGACTACC
>JAICXR010000449.1 GCA_025980355.1 Chloroflexota bacterium
CACCATGTGTACCAGATAATTGCGCTCGCGGACAAGCAGGCCGACACTGGACGTGGCGGGACGGTGAAGGCCGACGTTGGGATTGCCGTAGCCGCATGGTCCCACGCGAACTGCCTGCCTCTTGACATCGTAGAACGCTAGTTCTAGCATGACGGGGACGGATCCGGGTGGCGGCACGCCCGCGGCGAGGGGATGGTGAACTCTGGCGCAGCGCGAGATCCGGATTCGGGGCGCGCAGGAGCACAACCTGCGCAATGTCGACGTGACGTTGCCGCGCGACCGTCTCGTCGTACTCACCGGCGTCTCCGGTTCCGGCAAGTCGTCGCTCGCATTCGACACCATCTATAAGGAAGGCCAGCGGCGCTACGTCGAGTCGCTGTCCGCCTATGCCCGCCAGTTCATCGGCCAGGCGGAGAAGCCGCGCGTCGACCATATCGAAGGTCTCTCCCCGACGGTCGCGATCACGCAGAAGACGACCAACCGTAACCCCCGTTCGACCGTCGGCACGATCACCGAGATTTATGACTATCTGCGGGTGCTCTTCGCCCGCGTCGGCACGCCGCATTGCCCGAAGTGCGGCACGGTCATCCAGGCCCAGGCGCCCGATGAGATCGTCGCCCAGATCGTCCAGCGCTCCCAGCAGCAGGACGTCGTCATCCTGGCGCCGGTCATTCGCGGGCGCAAAGGGGAGTACCGGGCGGAACTGGAGGCGCTGCGCAGTAGCGGCTACGCCCGCGCCAAGATCGACGGACAGATCCAGCGGCTGGATGAGCCGGTCGAACTGGACCGCAAGCGCAAGCACTCCATCGCCGCCGTGATCGACCGGCTGCACGTGGATGCGGAGAGCCAGGGCCGGCTGACCGAGGCCGTGGAAGCGGCGTTGACGCTGGGCAAGGGCCTGGTCAGCGTCGAAATTGCCGGCGAGGAGGTCCTCTTCAGCAGCCTGCTGAGTTGCCTCACCTGCGGCCTTGCCGTGCCGGAGCTGGAACCGCGCAGCTTCTCTTTCAACACGCCCCAGGGCTGCTGCCCGGCCTGCAAAGGGCTCGGCAAACAGACGGAGATCGACCTGCGCCTGCTCATCCCCGATCCGAGCAAGTCGCTCCGCCAGGGCTGCCTGGCGACGACCGGCGAGGACGGCTCGATCAGCTACAGCCGCCTGAGCCTCAAGCAGTGGGAGCAACTGGCGGCGGCCGTCGGCTTCAGCCTGGACACGCCCTGGCAAGAACTGGCGGAGGAGCACCGGCAGTTTATTTTGCACGGCTCGCGCAGTCGCCGGTTCCAGCTGGATTGGACCTGGGAAAGCGGCGACGGACGCACGCGCGCCGCCGGCCGGCGCGAGCAGCGCTTCGAGGGACTCGTCCCGCTGATGATGGCCGCTCACGGCGGCGCCCACGCCGCCCATATCGATCCCTATCTCACGATGCAGCCGTGCTCCGCCTGCCAGGGCCGGCGCCTGCGCCCGGAGACCCTGGCCGTGACGATCGACCAGCGTTCCATCGCCGATGTCGCCGCCCTCTCCACCGCCGACGCCGCGCGCTGGATCGACTCGCTCGACGCCGACGTGCTCAGCCGGAACCAACTGACGATCGCCCGCCAGGTGCTGCGCGAGATCGGCATGCGCCTGCGCTTCCTGGTCAACGTCGGCCTGGAATACCTGACGCTGGATCGCACCGCCGACACCTTGGCCGGTGGGGAGGCGCAGCGCATCCGCCTGGCGACGCAGGTCGGCTCCGGGCTGCAAGGCGTCACCTACGTGCTGGACGAGCCGTCCATTGGCTTGCATCAGCGCGACAACCAGCGCCTGCTGCGCACCCTCCACGAGCTCCGCGATCGCGGCAACAGCGTGCTCGTCGTCGAGCACGACGAAGAAACGATGCACGGCGCCGATTGGATCGTCGACTTCGGCCCCGGTTCCGGCCGTGAAGGTGGCAAGATCATCGCCACCGGCACGGCGGCGGACGTCGCGCGGGTGGCGGAATCGCCGACGGGGCGCTACCTGGCCGGGACGCTGCGCATCCCCATTCCCGAGACCCGGCGACCCGGCAATGGGCAGTTCTTATCGATCATCGACGCCAACGAACACAACCTGCAGCAAGTGACGGTCCGCTTCCCCCTGGGCTGCTTCATCGGCATCACCGGCGTCTCCGGTTCCGGCAAGAGCACGCTGATCGACGACATCCTGAAGAAGGCGCTGGCGCGCGACCTCCACGGCGCCCAGATCAAGCCGGGTGCGTTCGCGCGTATCGACGGCATCGCCCACCTGGACAAGGTGATCGAGATCGACCAGAGCCCGATCGGGCGCACGCCGCGATCCAATCCCGCGACCTACGCCGGGGCCTTCGACTACATCCGCGACCTGTTCGCCAAACTGCCGGAGTCACGCGTGCGCGGCTACAAACCCGGCCGCTTCTCGTTCAACGTGAAAGGCGGGCGCTGCGAGGCCTGCGCCGGCGACGGCACTCGCCGTATCGAGATGCAGTTCCTGGCCGACGTGGAGGTGCCCTGCGAGGTTTGCGCGGGCCGCCGCTTTAATCAGGAGACGCTGAGCATCACCTACAAGGGCAAGAACATCGCCGACATCCTGGACATGCGCATCGACGAGGCGCTGCCCTTTTTCGAACATATCCCGCCGTTGCAGCGCATCCTGCAACGTCTGGTCGACGTCGGCCTGGGCTACATGCAGGTCGGCCAGTCCAGCACCACCCTCTCCGGCGGCGAAGCGCAGCGCGTCAAGCTCGCCAGCGAGCTCGGGCGCCCGGCCACCGGCCGCACCCTCTACATCCTGGACGAGCCCACGACCGGCCTGCACGTCGCCGACATCCAGAAACTCTTGCTGGTGCTGCAACGCCTGGTCGACGCGGGCAACACCGTCATCGTGATCGAACACCATCCCGACGTCATCAAAGTAGCCGACTGGCTGATCGACCTGGGCCCCGAAGGCGGGTTCGGCGGCGGCCGCGTCGTCGCCGAAGGCACCCCGGAAGCCGTGGCGACCGTGGCCGCCTCGTACACCGGGCGGATGTTGCTGGAGATTTTTGCCCGGGAGGGG
>JAICXR010000045.1 GCA_025980355.1 Chloroflexota bacterium
CGAAACTGCCCCAGGCGGCGTCCTGGCCGCTATGGTCGTAGGCGACCGGACCGCGGACGGCGAACTCGGAGGACGCGGCCTTGTGCATCGCCTTCGATGTGAACCCGGCGGGCAGCGACACCGTCGCCTCGTGGACCTTGCCGGTCACGGGATTGCGCATCGGTTGCAGCTTCATGGTGAGGACATCCCCGGCCGTGATGGTCGTCTGTGCGCCATCGAGCCGCACCGCCCAGGGGCTAACCTTCGGCGCATGGACCTTCGAGAACGTACCGGCGAGGATGGCCCACGGGCCGCCCGCCTGCCCGCCGAGTAGCGCGCCGATGGCCTGGAGCTGCTCCGGACTGGCGCGATCGTCGAGGATGGGCTGGACCTCGCCGTTGCCTTCGTGGACCGCGCCCGGCCACTTGCAGGCGGCGGAAAAGCTCAGGCCGTCCATCTTGACGTCTCCGAAGTGTCCCTGCTCGATGTGCCAGGTCCAGGTGCCCTCGCAGAAGCCCTTGGACGGGGGGGCGTTGAAGTCGCAGGGACAGCCCCAGTTGCAGTTACAGGCTTGGACGAGGGTTCCTCGCAACTGCCAGTGGGGGATAGTTGCACTTGCCATGGTGACACTCCTTTCCGTATTTCGGCAGTATCAGCGACCCAGCCGCACCTGTCGCCCCGGTTTTCGCCATATCTTCGCCACGTCTTCGCCAGGAGCCGTGGAAGATGTACTGTGCAATCCTGGCACGGCTACGAAGGCGCCGTCTCCTCCAGCGCATATGCGACGGCCTGCTCCACCGGCATCTCCTCCCCTTCGGCCCAAGCGGCGACCGCGTCGGCCGGGTGGAGCGCGGCGCGGGCCAGGGCCAGCCAGTGCTCGCTGCTTCGGCGCTCGGTCGGCTGGAGGGCCATCCCGGTCGCGGTCGCTAGCGCGGCCGCGGCACCGGCGAGGCGCAAGGCGCGCTCCGGCCGTCCATCGGCGGCGGCGAGGCTGGCCAGTGCTGCCAGGGAGTACAATACGCCCAGCGCATCGCCCTCCGCTCGGCGTACGGCGAGGCCCTCCCGCATCCAGGCGCCGGCGGCGGCGTGATCGCCTTGATCCAGCGCCAACCGCCCCAGATGATGGAGCGACCAGGCCAGGAAGGGGCTACGGCCAAGCTGGCGGTAGATTGCCAGGCTACGCTCGTAGCCGCGCCGGGCCGCGACATAGTCGCCCTCGATGTGGTCGATCTCCGCCAGGCGGCACGTCGCCATGGCGGCTCCGCCTTCGTCGGCCATTTCTTCATAGAGCGTCAGCGTCTCGCTGCAGAGCCGGCGCGCCGCCGCGTAGTCGCTTTGCTCCCGCGCCACCATGCTGAGGTAGCTCAGCGATGCGGCCAGGCCGGAGCGGTCCTGGATCTGGCGACGGAGAGCCGCGCTCTCTTCATACAGCCGGCGGGCCGCTGGGTAGTCATGGCGGAAGTACGCCATGAGCGCCGCGGTGAAGAGCGCCCCGGCGCGCGCCGCCGGGTAGGCGCCGCCGGCTTCGAGATCCAGCAGCTCGCGGAGGCGCTGCTGTCCTTCCGTCACGTGCCCGCCCATGACCCAGAGCGGCCAGAGGGCCGCCGCCAAGCGCAGGGCTGCCTCCGCCTCTCCGCGCCGGGTATACCAGCGCTGGGCCGCTCGCAGGTTGTGTATCTCCGTCTCCAGGGTACCAAGCCAGGCCGGCTGCGACGTGCTCAGCGGTTCCGCCTTCTCGGCCAGGGCCAGATAGTACGCGGCGTGTCGGGCTTGCACCGCTTCGAGTGTCCCGTAGGCCACGAGCTGCTCCCAGGCATACTCGCGGATCGTCTCCAGCAGCAGGAAGCGTAGCTCTCCGTTGGCGCTCCGTTCCGAGCGGACGAGGCTCTGGGCCACGAGCGACTCCAGGCGGTCGAGCACGCTCTCCGTGTTGCCTTCGGTGTGCTCGTCGTCCCCTCGGTTCCCCGCCACCGCGTCCGCCGCTTCCAGTGTCCAGCCGCCGGAGAAGACCGCCAGCTGACACAGGAGCCGCTGCTCGTCGGACGTGAGCAGGGCATAGCTCCAGGCGATGGCCTGCCGCAGGGTGCGCTGGCGCGCCGGCAGGTCGCGCGGCCCACCGGTCAGCATCTGGAGGGGCGCGGTGGTCGCCGCCGGCGAGGTCGACCCATCGGCCTGCCCGCCGCCCAGTCGATCCAGCAGCGCCTGCGGCGGGAGCAGGCGCACCCGCGCCGCCGCCAGCTCGATAGCCAGCGGCAGTCCATCCAGCCGGCGGCAGATGGCCGCCACTGCCGGTCCCTCCTCCTCCGTCAGGACGAAGCCCGGCCGCACGGCCCGCGCCCGGTCCAGGAAGAGCTGGACGGCCTCGTAGCGCCCGAGGTCTGCCGGCGGCACCGAACGGCCGTTTGGCGGCAGCCCGAGTGGCGGCACGACGAACTCCTGTTCGCCGGAGAGGCGGAGCGGTGCCCGGCTGGTCACCAACGCCACCAGCCGCGGACAGGCCAGCAGCAGGTCGCTCACCAACGGCGCCGCCTCGAGCACGTGCTCGAAGTTATCGAGGAGGAGGAGGACCTTTCGGCGGTTCAGGTACGCGACCAGCGTGTCCAGCGCCGAACGCGCCGGTCCCTCCCGCAGGCCAAGGACGCGGACGAGGGCCGAGCCGACCAGCGTGACGTCGCGGATGGGCGCGAGCTGCGCGAACAGCACGCCGTCGGGGAAGGCGACCGTGGCGTCGGCTGCGGCCGCGATGGCCAGGCGGGTCTTGCCCGTGCCCGGCGGACCGACCAGTGTCAAGAGGCGCGTCTGGGCCAGGAGCTCCTGGACTGTGGCCAGCTCGCGCTCACGGCCGACGAAGCTGGTCAAGGGCTGAGGCAGACGGGCGGAGCGAGCGGCCGGCGACCCGGGCACGAAGGCGATGGTGCGGCGCTCGACGCCCCGCTGCGGCGACTCTGGCCCGGTCGTGGCCGGCGCGAGCTGCGCCGCCAGGAGGGAGCTGACGGCGTCCAGCGCCCGGCGGTGCTCGCGGTCGTACTGCCGTGGGCTAATGGCGAGCGCCTGGCAGACCGCGCCGCTGGTATGGCCCTCCACGTACCGTAGCGTCAGCAACCGGTAGTGACGCCAGGCCGGGTTGGTGATTGCCGAGGACGGATCGGGCTGGAGCGCGGCAATAGCGTTGAGCAGCAGCCGGCGCAACGCTTTGCCGGCGCCGGCCGCACCGCTATTCCCGTCCAGCGCAAGGAGACGGACGAGCGGATGGACCTGAAGGGCGACAGGATCGTGCAGGTGGCGGAGCGCATCGCGCGTCTGCCGGGCCAGTCCGTGGTCGGCCGGGCCAAGATCCGGGTCAAGCCGATGCGGCACGAAGCGAGGCGTCAGCGTCATCGAGGCCACCTCTGCTCAATCCGGTGTCTAGAACGCATCGATGGAGCCTGTTGGTCACCGAAGGGTACGGGAAGTCAGGCGCGTTCGTCCGCCGGCAATTGCGCCAGCAAGCCGTCGACCTGTTGGGTCATCGCGCTCGCCACGTCCTGCGTCGACTTGGTTCCGGCCCAGAGGTCGGCTAGTTGCTTGCTGACCGCCTTGTCGATGTCGGACCAGTCGGCGATCAGCGGGATCGCCTTCACGTGGTCGGTCGCGTCGACGAAGACCTTCTTGTTGGCCGGCAACGCCTTGGAGGCGAGGTAGACCTGGAAACCGGCGGACTTGCGTCCGGGGATCCAACCGTGCTCGCCCAACACCGTCTGACTCTCCTTGCCGGCCATCCATTGGACGAGTTTCCAGGCGCTGTCTTGCTGCTTGCTGCCGGTCGCAATCGACCAACTGGACCCCTGGCTGCCGCCCGTCACGGAAAACGCTCCCGCCGGCCCGGTGGGCAGGGCCGCCACATCCCAGGTGAAGGACTTGATGCTCTGGCTCGCCGGGTTGGAGAAGTAGGCCCCGGCGATCCGCATGGCGACGGTGCCGCCGAAGAAGCGCGGATTGCTCCCCTGCTTCGTCAGATCGGCGGGCGACGGCAACACTTTGTCTTTCAGTAGGAGGTCCTGGACATACTGCATGGCGGTGATCGCCTGCGGCTGGTCCAGCAGGCACTTGGTCCAATCCTGGTTGAGGTAGGCCCCGCCATTGGACCACAGCATCGTGGCGAGGTCCGTGGTGCCGTAGCCGACGTCGGCGCCGAACTGCGTCGTCTGGCCGCCGGAGCTGACCGTGAGCTTGCGCGCCGTCTCTTCGAACGCTTGCCAGGACCAATCCGGCGTGCCCCAGGCGGTCGGCGGCAGCGGCACGCCGGCCTTCTGGAAGAGGTCCTTGTTGTAGTAGATGCCCAGCAGATTGAGGTCGTCCGGCAGGCCGTACAGCTTGTTTTTCCAGGTGGTCAGCTGGATACAGATGGTGAAAAAGTCGCTGGCGTCGTAATGATCGCGGGCGACGAGCGGATCGAGGTCGACCAGGAGCCCCTTGGTGACGAAGAGGCCGAAGTCGCGCCCACCCTGGAGGAGAACATCGGGCGGCGTGCCGCCGGCGGCCTGGGACAGAATCTTGTCCTCATAGTTGGCGCCCAACGGGTCGTAGGTGGCGGGGGTGCCCGGCGACTGCTGGACAAAGGCTTTGACGTTCTCCCCGAAGTAGTCGATGCTGCCCTGATTGTTATTCCAGGATGTGATGAGCAGTTCCCCCGCCTTCCTGGTGACCGCCGCCGTGGTGGCCGCGGCTTTCGTCCCGGCGGTGCTGGTCGTCGCTGCGTCGGTTGTCTTCGCTGCGGCGGTTGTCGCGGCGGCAGCCGATGTCGTCGCCGCGGCCGTGGTCGTCCCGGCGGCGGCGGTGGGCGCCGTCGTCGACGACGTCAGGACGGCAGTGCTACCGGCGGACGTGGCGCCGGCGGTGGTCCCGCCGGTGCTGCTCCCGCACGCGCTGAGCAGGCTAACGCCGGCAAGGCCGCTGGCGTACATCAGGAGGGTGCGGCGGGTGAGGCGAGGGTTCGGCGTCCGGGCGTTCATTGCACTTCTCTCTTCCAGGGCGGTCCTGCCGGCCTTGAAGCCTGCAAACCGGGAGAACTCAGGCGTCGTGATCGTGGCTGGCCGGGTCGGTGCGGGCCATGTCCATCGGCGCGGTGGCGAGCATGTCGCCATCGGCCATGTTCGCCATCATCGGCGCGCCGCCCGGCGCGGCCGGGCCGCGCAGGCTCGGCGTGTTGGCGGCGCAGGCGGTGCCGAAGCGGGGCTGGCCGAAGGGCAGGTGGGTCCAGCCCCGGGCCAGGATCTGGCGGTCGTTGGTGCCGTCGCCATCCCCCTCGCCGTAGCCCCAGCGGGTGTAGCTGCGGGCGTTGGCGTAGTGGCCGACGAAGCTGCGCCGGAAGCGGTCGGCGGAGCGGTTGCGGTGGGAGCGGTGCAGCACGTGGCCGCCGAAGAAGGCCACGTCGCCCGGCTCCATGACGGCCGGCACCTCCCGCCCGGCGTACTTCGCCGCCACCCGGGACAGCGTGTTCACCGTGTCGTCGGTGTCGCTCACGTGGTCGACCGTGGGCAGGTCGCCGATGGCGTCGCCGTGGTTCTGGCGCTCCCGCCCGGCGGTTGGGTAGATCGGCTCGTGCTGGCTGCCCGGCGTGAACCACATGCCGCCGTTCTCCTCGTCGGCGCGGTCCACGGCCAGCCAGGCCCCGCAGAGGGTGTCGGGCACGGTCGGGATGTAGTAGCTGTCCTGGTGGTAGCCCTGGCCCTCCCCGCCGGGGAACTTCAGGAAGAGCATGCTCTGCATCGCCATCACGTCCGGCCCGATCAGGGCCTCCAGCACGTCCAGCACGCGGGGGTGCAACAGGAAGCGCTCATGGACCTCCAGCACGCGGTGGAGCATGTGGATGCGCAGGTAGCGCCGCTCCAGCTCCCGGGGGGTGGCGTCGGGCGGCGGCGGCTCCAGGCCGGGCACCGCCAGGCGGCCGTGCATCAGGTCTTCGGTATGGGCGACCAGCTCCGCCACGTCCTCCGGCGGCACGAGGCCGCGCACGATCAGGAACCCTTGCCGGTGGAAGTCGACGTACTCCGACACGCTCACCCGGTAGCGCGGGTAGGGACGGAGCGGCTGCACCGGCGCGGCGCCGGGCGCGACGGCGACCTGCTGGGGGATGGCACGGGTGCCGACTGCGCCGTTGCGCGCTTGTTTCGGCGCTGCCATCGCCGGGCCGCCCATGGCCCCGCCCATCGCGGCGCCGCCGCCCAGGAGTTCTCGTGCTGCCATTGTCTTCTCTCCCTTGGTCCATTGCCTAAGCCATCATGGCGCAAACGCGGCGGAAAGTCCAGCCGCACCGGGTCTGGGGCCGCGGTCGCCCCGGCCGCCCGCCGGTGAGCGGCAGGCGCCCTGGCTTCTTCTCAGCACAATTCTTGCTGCTTCCTCCGGTTAGAATTGGAGCGACGGGAGACGGCTTGCCCCTGTTCTGCGCGGCGTTGCTGGCGTACTGGCGTGCCGTGACTGAGCAGATGGGGAGAATGCGATGGCTGGTGGGTGGAAGGGTTTTCAGGATAAGCTCGTCGACGTCGTCGGGCGTTTGGGGCCGGATGAGGCGACGGGCGAGCTAGGCGATTTCACCACCTCGCCGCGCGTGCTCTTGATCTCCGGTATCGCGATCCTCGTCGGCGTCCTGAGTGCCTTCGTCGCCCTGGCGCTGTTGCGCCTGATCGGCCTCTTCACCAACCTGTTCTTCTTCGGGCGCTGGGATACGGCGCTGGTCTCGCCCGCCGGGAACCACCTGGGTGTCTGGGAGGTCTTTATTCCCGCCGGTGGGGCGCTGGTGGTCGGCCTGCTGGCGCGCTACGGCTCCGAGCGCATCCGCGGCCACGGCATCCCGGAGGCGATCGAATCGATCCTGATGTATGGCAGCCGGATTCAGCCGCGCGTCGCCATCCTGAAGCCCATCGCCTCCGCCTTGTCGATCGGCTCCGGCGGCCCATTCGGCGCCGAAGGGCCGATCATCATGACGGGGGGCGCTTTCGGATCGCTGCTGGCGCAGTTCATGCACCTGACCAGCGCCGAGCGCAAGACGTTGCTGGTGGCCGGCGCGGCCGGCGGTATGTCGGCAACCTTCAATTCGCCGATTGCCGCCGTGTTACTCGCGGTGGAGCTGCTGCTCTTCGAGTGGAAGCCGCGCAGCCTGATCCCCGTCGCCCTAGCCAGCGCCACGGCCGCCCTCCTCCGTTACTACCTCCTTGGTGGCGGGCCGCTCTTCCCGACCCCGCCGCACCCCGTCTTCATCGGTGTGGTCGGCCTGCTTGGCTGTGTCCTGGTCGGCCTTTCGGCCGGGGCGCTGTCCGGCGTGCTGACGATCGGGGTGTACGCCGCGGAGGACGCCTTCCACCGCCTACCGTTTCACTGGATGTGGTGGCCGGCGCTCGGCGGCCTGGCTGTCGGTATTGGCGGCCTGATCTTCCCGGAGGCGCTGGGGGTCGGCTACTCGACCATCGGCAGCATGCTGCAGGGGAACGTGACCGGGCAGATCATCCTGGGCATCCTGATCGTCAAGTCGGTGATCTGGGTCGTGTCCCTGGGCTCCGGCACCTCCGGCGGCGTCCTGGCGCCGCTGCTGCTGATGGGCGGCGCCCTGGGCGGCGTCGAAGCCGGCTTCCTGCCGCAGGAAGGGGCGGGCTTCTGGCCCCTGATCAGCATGGCCGCCATCCTGGGCGGCACGATGCGCTCGCCCTTCACCGGCGTCATTTTCGCCCTGGAGCTGACCCACGACGTCAACGCCCTCTTGCCGCTGCTCGTGGCGACGGTGGTGGCCCACGGTTACACCGTGTTGGGGCTACGCCGCTCGATCCTGACGGAGAAGATCAGCCGGCGCGGCTATCACATGACCCGAGAATATGCCATCGATCCCCTGGAAATTCTCTTTGTTCGCGAGGTGATGCATACGAACGTCACCGCCTTGCCGGCGGATTTGCCGCTCACGGAGTTGGTGGGATCGCTGCGCACCAATACCAACCGGCACGTCCATCGGGCCTACCCGGTCATCGGCGAAGGTCGCGAACTGGTTGGCCTCATCTCCGGGGATGACCTCCAGCATTGGACGCACGCCCTGCAGTTGGGCCAGCCTCTGCCGCCGGCGATCGCCCAGGGCCGGATGGGCGACCTCGCCACGGCCAACCCGGTGGTCGCCTATCCCGACGAATCGCTGCGCGTGGTGGTGTACCGGATGGCGGCCGAGGATGCCACCCGACTGCCCGTGGTCGAGCGGACCGATCGCCGTAAGCTCGTGGGCATGGTCGCCCTGGACGATCTGCTGAAGGCGCGCACCCGCAACCTGACGGAAGAACGCCACCGCGAACGGCTGCTGCGTCTGCACATGCTCGTGCCCCCGCGCTGGCGCCGGGATCGAACCCCGGAGCCGTTGGAGGAGGTCAGTGCGGCAGGGTGACGCCCGCCGCCCCGGCCACCTGCTGCAGCCGGGAGGGCAGCGATGAGTGCTCCGCTGCACGGGCAGGTGGCCTTAGTCACCGGCGGGACGCGCGGTGCGGGACGGGGGATCGCGATCGAGCTCGGCGCCGCCGGAGCCACGGTGTATGTCACCGGGCGCACCACGCGGCAGACAGGCAGCCCGCTGAACCGCCCCGAGACGATCGAGGACACGGCCGACCTGGTGACCAGGGCCGGCGGCCATGGCATCGCCGTGCGTTGCGATCATCTGGTGCCCGCCGACGTGGCCGCCCTGGTGCGGCGGATCGAGGACGAGCAGTGGGGCCGGCTGGACATCCTGGTCGACGACACCTGGGGCGGCGATCAGTGGATCGAGTGGAAACCGATCTGGGAGCACGACCTGGACAACGGCCTGCGCGCCCTGCGCAATGGGCTGGAGACGCACCTGATCACGCTGCACACCGTGCTGCCGCTGCTGGTCCGGCGCGGCAAGGGCCTGGTCATCGAGATCACCGACGGCGACGACATGTTCAACGACCGCTACCGAGGGTCGATGTTCTACGACATGATCAAGGTGGCGATCACGCGCCTGGGCAAAGTGCTGAGCGACGAAGTGAAGCCGCACGGCGTCACGTCGCTCTCGCTCACGCCCGGCTACCTGCGTTCCGAGGCGATGTTGGAGCACTTCCGCGTGGACGAGGCGCACTGGCGGGACGCCATCGCCAAGGACCGGTGGTTCGCGATCTCCGAGTCGCCGCACTACATCGGCCGGGCGGTCGTCGCCCTGGCCGCCGATCCGGAGCTCGCCCGCTGGTCGGGGCAGGCCCTATCGGCGGGCGAGCTGGCCAAGCATTACGGCTTCACGGACCTGGACGGCTCGCAGCCGGAGGCCAGCCGCTTCTTCGCCGAGGCCTACTTTGGCGAGAAGAAAGACGCGAACGCCGAAGACTATCGCTGATGGTGCTTCAGCAAAAGACGACAGGGTGAGGCGAAAGGGTCACGATGGACATTGAGGTGCGTCGCGCCGCGTTCCCGGAGGTCGAGGGCCTTCGGGCGCTATATCGCCAGGAGGCGAACTGCCAGATCATTCACGATTCGGCTCTCGCCCGCGGCATTGCCGATCCTTACCTGTGCCTCGTCGACGGTCGGATCGCCGGCCATGGAGGCGTTTGGAACAAGCATCACGACGATCAAGTGATGGAGTTCTACACGCTCCCTGCATGCCGCCGTCTGGCGCTACCCATGTTCCGAGCGCTGCTCGCCGCGAGTGGAGCGACCAGAATCCAGGCGCAGACCAACATCCCGCTGCTCCTGCTGATGCTCTATGATTGTGCGCGGAACATCACCAGCGAGACCATCCTGTTCCGGGACGCCGAGACAACGCACCTCGCTTGCCCCGGTGGGCTCCTCCGAGCGACCACGCCCGGCGATGCCGGACGCATCTTCGCGCACCAACACGAGCCGGTCGGCGATTGGCTCTTTGAGGTCGACGGGCTGGTTGTCGCCACCGGCGGCGCGTATGACCATTACAATCCACCGTACAGTGATATCTTCATGGAAGTCACTCCGTCGTACCGTCAACTGGGTTACGGCAGCTATCTGGTGCAAGAGCTGAAGCGCCTCTGCTACGAGCGAGGTAAGGTACCGGCAGCGCGCTGTCATGAGGCGAACGTCGCTTCCCGCCGGACGCTTCAACGAGCAGGATTCCTGCCCTGCGCCCGCCTGCTGGTGGGCGAGGTGACGACGTTGCCCTGACGGGACCGATTCGAAGCTGCCATTGGCGCTCGCCTGGTGATCTTAGACCGTCTGCGGTTTGGTGAGGGTTGGCCATTGAACGTGCCAACGCGCGCCCTTGCGGGTGAGAGGGAAGGGAATGGCATGCTGGAGCGGGGTTCCCCACAGCGATGGCCCATTGCCGCAGAGCACACTGATGGCGGTGGTGAGGCTCGCGACGTGGCCGACGACGATCGCGGGTTGGTCGGCGGAGGCGGCGGCGATCTCTGCTAAGGCGGCGGTGACGCGCGAGGCGACGGCGCGGCCGGTTTCGCCACCGGCGCCCCGGGCACTGAGATCGCCGTGGACGATCCAATCCTCCAGCACCTGGGCGCTGCAGGCGACCTCAGACAGCGCCGGCAGCACCACGATCTGCAGGCCAAGCGTCTCGGCGATGATCGCAGCGGTTTGGCGCGAACGGGCGGCGGAGCTTGCATAGACCGTTCCGGCCTGCTCGTGACGCAACCGGCTCGCGGCCGCAGCAGCCTGGTCCCTGCCCTGCGCGGTAAGGGAGGGGTCCGGAAGGCCAGCGAGCTGCGTGGTTGTCCTCTCGGCCTCGGCGTGGCGAAGGCAGATAAGGTGGGCAAACTCGGTACCCATGCCGGATCCTGAGCCACGCTGGAATTCGCGACAGTCTTTGCCATCGCAGGTTGGCATGCCGCGATCAACCTTCACGTTTCAGCGCCCCCAGGATCAATTGCTGTTCCGGCCACTATAAGACACGAGGAACGGATGATGGATACAATTCCCGGCAACCCGACTGGAAACGGACGCCGCGGGAGACGCGTCGGCTGTTCGCGGAGCTACACCCGACGTACCAATAGGTGGGTTCTACCGCCCGGCGACCGCGCAACAGCTCCTCCAGCGCCGTCTGGATCAGGCGCCGAGGTGGGAGAGGCAATGCGCCGGATGTCCCCTATGCGGTAGAATGTCGGTGAGGGTCATAACGGTCAGGGGGTTGTGGTCCCGACTGAACTGAGGAGGCGCGACGGTGAATTCTGAACAGCGCTCGCCGCTACGGGGAGCCGTCGCACGTTCGCGCACTGCGGTTGGCGAACGCGCCTCAGGGTCGTCGGTGACGCCCACCCGGTCGATGCCTGTTGGGGACGTATCATCACAGACCGCTGATGAGTTCATGCCGGAGCCGATCAGGCCAAAGGCTAGTCGGCATGTGGAGATCGAGATTGTCGGGCATCGCGCCGGCAAGCTCACGGAGCTAACCGACCTGTAGGACGGCGCGCATCTCAGAGTACTCCGTTGGCTGCTAACTACCCCTGGTACGAACTCTGCAGTGGGGACGGCCTGGAGCAAGGCGACTTCATCGCCGACTGCCCAGTGATCGTGCCTGTTCGTGTTCCGGAACTCCCAACACGCGCCCAAGAACCATCGAGCCTCCTTCAAGGTGTTGTTGAAAATTACGACCTGATCGTCCTTACGCAAACGTGCGACATCGCCAACATGAAGACTGGCGGCTCCGTGACGTGTTGCGCGCGGATGGATTGGCCGCAGTACCGCCGTGAGATGCTGCCCGCCGATATCGGGTCTAACAAGCTCTCCAGCTTCATGAGTGAATTACGGACTCAGCGCAAATTTGGATTGCACCTGCTCAACGAGTGGCCGGAGCAGGGGCTTGCCTATCAGGTGGTCGATTTCCGCAGCGTGTTCACCCTACCGTTGGAATACGTCCAGTCCCTTGCGCAGCGGACGCCGCAGCGGATACGCCTGCGTTCGCCCTACCGCGAGCATCTCGCCCACTCGTTTGCTCAGGTATATGCTCGTGTGGCGTTGCCGGTGGATATCACGAATTTCAAGTAGTGGAATAGCGCCGACAAGCAAGACGGACGATGGCGCTGCCCCTACAGCGGCGTTGCCAAGGTGTCAATCGACGAACCGAACGGTGTTTTGCCGGCCGGTTGAGTGGAGCGATGTGCGCGGGTCCTGGTTCGTGAAGCGCTCGTATGATCAGCGCCGTCATCAGGAGACCGGTGCGGCGATCGCTCCGTTCTCGGCAGCCGCGAAGTCGATATCCCGGCGGAACTGGCTCATGTAGAGGTCGTAGTAGAAGCCGCGCGCCTGCAGGAGCTCTTCGTGGGTGCCGCGTTCGATGATCTGGCCGTCCTTGAGCGCCAGCACCTGGTCGGCGTGGCGGATCGTGCTCAGGCGGTGGGCGATCACGAAGGAGGTGCGACCGCGCAACAACTCCTCCAGCGCCGTCTGGATCAGGCGCTCGGTGCGCGTGTCGACCGATGAGGTGGCCTCGTCCAGGATCAGGATGCGCGGACTGGCCAGGGCGGCGCGGGCGATCGCCAGCAGTTGGCGCTGGCCGAGGCTCAGGCCGCTGCCCCGCTCGCCCAGCACCGTCTCGTACTGCTTGGGCAGCCGCGCAATGAAGGTATCGGCGCGGGCCAGCTTGGCGGCGGCGATCACCTCCTCGTCGCTGGCGCCGGTGCGGCCGTAGCGGATGTTGTTCATCACCGTGTCGCTGAACAGGAAGGAGTCTTGCAGCACGATGCCGACCTGGCGGCGCAGGCTGCTGGCGGTAACGTCGCGCACGTCGATGCCGTCGATCGTCACCGCCCCCGACGTGACGTCGTAGAAGCGCGGGATGAGGTTGGCCATGGTGGTCTTGCCGGCACCGGTGGGACCGACGATGGCGATGGTCTGGCCCGGCTCGGCGACGAGGTTGACGTCGCGCAGCACCGGCTGCCCCCGTTCGTACTCCGC
>JAICXR010000241.1 GCA_025980355.1 Chloroflexota bacterium
AGGGCGTGACATGGAATGGGGCGCAGCGTTCCGCGGCCGCCGCCAGCCCCTCCGCCACGAGCGGGCGTGCTTGCTCCATCGTCCAGCCATCGGACATCGGGCCGCCGAAGACGCGCATGACCGAAGCACCCGCCGCGGCGGCCAGTTCGGCATAGGCCGCGATGTCGTCCACCGCGGCCCGGCGCTCTTCCGGCGTCGGGCGGTTGAGGCGGGCGCCCAGGGCGACCGCGCTGATCACCATGCCGGCGTCGGCCGCCTGGCGACGGGCGGCGGACCAGGCGGCTTCCTGACCGCGTTCCAGGCCGTGCCGGTGTTTCCATTCCACGCGGGGCTCCAGCGCCGAACAGCCGACGGCGCGCCCTTCGCGCAGCAGCGTCGCCAGGTCCCATTGTGGCGCGGCGGAACTCATAAAACCGATTCGCAAATCGTCCTCCTTTACGGCGAGATCATAGCGCACCGGCGCGTCCCATGGGCCGGGGCCATCATCTATAATTGCGAAGCAGGAGCGGCGGCCGGCTGCCGCTCAGGTCGGGTCATCCGGCGCGAGGTGTGGGCGCCAGGGCCGCAGAGAATGAAGCGAAGGGGAATACTCCCGTGGCCATGAGCGGACGCATCGCCGAGAACGCCCTGGAACTCATGGGCCACACGCCGATGGTGCGCCTGAACCGCCTGACCGAGGGGCTCCACGCGACGATCGTCGTCAAGCTGGAGTCCTACCAACCGGGCGGTAGCGTCAAGGACCGGATCGGCGTTGCGATGGTCCTGGACGCCGAACGGCGCGGGATCATGACGCCGGACACGGTGATTATCGAGCCGACCAGCGGCAACACCGGCATCGCGCTGGCCTGGGTGGCGGCGGTGCGCGGCTACCGGCTGATCCTGACCATGCCGGAATCGATGAGCCTGGAGCGGCGTAAGCTCTTGAAGGCCTTCGGCGCCGAACTGGTGCTGACGCCCGGCAATGAAGGTATGCGCGGCGCGATCAACAAGGCGGAAGAGCTGGCCCGGACCTTCCCCAAGGCCTGGATTCCCCAGCAGTTCAGCAATCCTGCCAACCCGAAGGTCCACCGGGACACGACGGCGGAGGAGATCTGGCACGACACCGATGGCGGCATCGACGTCTTCGTGGCAGGCGTGGGCACCGGGGGCACGATCACGGGGGTTGCCGAGGCGCTCAAGCCGCGCCGACCGGGATTGGTCACCATCGCCGTCGAACCGACAAATTCGGCCGTGTTGAGCGGCGGACGGCCCGGACCGCACCGCATCCAGGGTCTCGGCGCCGGCTTCATTCCCGAGATCGTACGCCAGGACCTGATCGACGAAGTGATCCAGGTCGACGACGAGCAAGCGATGTCGACGGCTCGCCTCCTGGCCAGTAAGGAAGGGCTGCTGGTCGGGATCAGTAGCGGCAGCAACGTCTGGGCGGCGTTGCAGGTTGCTCGGCGACCGGAGAGTGCCGGCAAGCTAATCGTCACCGTCGCGCCGTCCCAGGGCGAGCGGTACCTCTCCACGGAGCTGTTCCGAGACCTCGTCTGAAGGAGCCGTGATGTCCTACGAACCTTCCGCCTTCGATCTCGCCGCCGCGGTGGTCCGGCGCGCCAGCGACCCGAACGAACTGTTGGGCTACCTGGCGACGAAATTCCAGGCCGCCCTGCCCGGCCAGGTGCGCGTGGAACGCGGCGGCTTCCTGGGGCGCGGCCCGGTGCGCCTGGTGGACGTGGCGCTCGGCGACTACCGCTACAGCATGGAAGTCCAGCGCAACATGCTCCAGGCCCGCCGGGCCAAGACGGTGCGCGGCGTGGAGATCTCCCACGAGGACCTGACGGTCGACCACTGGGTTCGGGAGCTGACGGGAGAGCTTGAGGCACTGGCCGAGCAGAGCGAAGTCTACGGCGAGGCGATAAAGCGCCTGGCGCTCGGCTGATGGTCCGGCGCGGCCGGTCGGAAGGAACAGCATGAAGGCCCTGAGCAAGGCCCACGCCGCGCCCGGATTGTGGCTGCAGGACGTCCCGGAGCCGAAGCCGGGGCCCGACGACGTGCTCGTTCGCGTCCTGCGCACGGGCATCTGCGGCACCGACCTGCACATCGACACGTGGGATGCATGGGCCCAAGCGACGATCCGGACGCCGCTGGTGATCGGCCACGAGTTCGCCGGCGAGGTGGCCGCGGTCGGGGCGAACGTGGCGTCCGTCCGCCCGGGCGAACTGGTCAGCGGTGAAGGGCACATCGTCTGCGGTCGATGCCGCCACTGCATGGCGGGTCGCCGTCATCTCTGCGCCCACACCGTCGGGATCGGCGTGCAGCGCGACGGCGCGTTCGCCGAGTACATCGCCGTACCGGCGATGAACCTCTGGCCCCACCAGACGCCGATCGACCTCGACGTCGCCGCCATTTTCGACCCGTTCGGCAATGCCGTACACAGCGCCCTGCAGTTCACCATGGTCGGCGACGACGTCCTGATCACCGGGGCGGGGCCGATCGGCATCATGGCGGCGATGGTGGTGGGCCGGGTCGGCCCGCGCTTCGTCGCCATCACCGACGTCAGCGACTATCGGTTGGACCTCGCCCGACGTGCCGGCGTCACCCGCGCCGTGGACGCCCGCGCGACGGCCCTGGACAGCGTGCAGCGCGACCTCGGCATGCAGGAGGGCTTCGACGTTGGCCTGGAGATGTCCGGCCACGCGCAGCCGCTGCGGGACATGATCGCCAACATGGCCCACGGCGGCAAGATCGCGATGCTCGGGTTGCAGTCGAACGAGGTGGCGATCGACTGGTCGCAGGTCGTGCTGAAGATGCTGACCTTGCGCGGCGTCTACGGTCGGGAGATGTTCGAGTCCTGGTACACCATGTCCGTGCTGATCCAGACGGGCCTGGACATCTCGCCGGTGATCACGCACCGCTACGCCTACCGGGACTATGCTGAAGCCTTCCGGACGGCGCGCGGCGGGCAGTGCGGCAAGGTTATTCTGGACTGGACGGCCTGACCGGCAAGGGCAGGCCGGCTTGCTCCGCGACCGTACCGGGGAGGGACCAATGTTTACCACGATGCGAGCCGACCTGACGGCGACCCTCGCCGAGATCCGCGCCGCCGGCCTCTACAAGGCGGAGCGCGTCATCGCCAGTCCCCAGGGGGCGCTGCTGCGCGTCGGCGACGGGCAGCAACTGATCAACCTCTGTTCCAACAACTATCTCGGCCTGGCGGACCACCCGGCGATCGTCGCCGCGGCGCACGAGGGACTGGAGCGCTGGGGCTTCGGCATGGCCTCCGTCCGCTTCATCTGCGGCACCCAGGAAATCCACCGGGACCTGGAGCAGGCCCTGACGCGCTTCCTCGGCACCGAGGACACGATCCTCTATTCGTCGTGCTTCGACGCCAACGGCGGCCTGTTCGAGACGCTACTGGACGAACGCGATGCGGTCATCTCCGACGCGCTGAACCATGCGAGCATCATCGACGGCATCCGCCTCTGCAAAGCGAAGCGCTATCGGTACGCCAATCGCGACATGGCGGACCTGGAGCAGCAGCTCCAAGCGGCCTCCGGCGCTCGCTACCGCCTGATCGCCACCGACGGCGTCTTCTCGATGGACGGGTATGTCGCCCCGCTGCGGGAGATCTGCGCGCTCGCCGAGCGCTACGACGCCCTGGTCATGGTCGACGACTCGCACGCCGTCGGCTTCATGGGCGAGCACGGCGGCGGGACGCCGGAGTTCTGTGGCGTCACGGGTCGGGTGGACATCCTGACCGGCACGCTCGGCAAGGCCCTTGGCGGAGCGAGCGGCGGCTACACCTCCGGCCGGCGGGAGATCGTGGAACTGCTGCGTCAGCGTTCCCGCCCCTACCTGTTCTCCAACTCCATCGCCCCGCCGATCGTCGCCGCCGCCCTCAAGGCGTTAGAGCTGGTGCAAACGGCGACCGATCTGCGCACGAGTTTGCGCGACAACACGCAGTTCTTCCGCGCGCGCATGGGCGAGCTGGGCTTTACGATCCTGCCCGGCGACCATCCCATCGTGCCGGTCATGATCGGCGACGCCGCGCAGGCCACGGCGATGGCCGATGCCTTGCTGGCCAAAGGCGTCTACGTGATCGGCTTCTCCTTCCCGGTGGTGCCGCGCGGCGCCGCCCGCATCCGCGCCCAGATGTCGGCGGTCCATACGCGCGCCGAGCTGGAGCGGGCGACGGCGGCATTCGGCGAGGTGCGGGGGGACCCTCTCTCCTGACCTCTCCCCCAAGCCTGGGGGAGAGGGATCGCGCCGGGGGGAGCGGCATCCTTCTTGGACCATCGCGGAGCGTACCTGTTCGGGATGGGCGACCAATCGCTCGACTCTGGCTCTCCCCCAGGATTGGGGGAGAGATGGCGAAGCCAGAGAGAGGGCTCGTCCGCGCGCTATACTCCTACCAGGCAGACTACAGCGGCGGGGGACAGCATGGTCACGATGAGCACGACAAGCGAGCGGCAGGCGATTGCAGAGCGGGTGCGCGCCATCCCCGCCTCCGGCATCCGCCGGTACTTCGACCTCGTTTCCACGATTCCCGATGTGATCTCGCTCGGCGTGGGCGAGCCGGACTTCGCCACGCCGGAGCAGGTGAGCGCCGCAGCGGCGGCGCCGCTGGCCCAGGCCGACTACGCGGCGACCCATTACAGTTCCAACTACGGCATCATGAGTCTGCGCGAGGCCCTCGCCGGCCATTTGCAGGCCCGCTACGGCGTCGCCTACGACCCGGCGCAAGAGCTGCTCATCACGGTGGGCGTCAGTGAAGCGCTGGACCTTGCCGCCCGCGCGATCCTCGATCCCGGCGATGAGGTGATCATCCCCGAACCCAGTTACGTGTCGTATATCCCCTGCACCGTGCTGGCCGGCGGCGTGCCGGTGATGGTGCGGACCTACGAAGCCGATCAGTTCGAGCCGGACCCGGCGGCGATCGCCTCCGCCGTCACCGCGCGCACCAAGGCGATCCTGCTCGGCTATCCCAACAACCCGACCGGCGCGGTCGCCTCGCGGGAGACGTTGCAACGCATCGTCCAGATCGCCGTCGAGCACGACCTGTACATCATCTCCGACGAGATTTACGATCGGCTGGTCTACGGCGGTGAACACGTCTGCGTGTCGGCGTTGCCGGGCGCCCGGGAGCGCACCATCTTGCTCGGTGGCTTCTCCAAGGCCTACGCCATGACCGGCTGGCGCGTCGGCTACGCCGCCGCCCGGCCCGACATCCTGGAGGCCATGATGAAGGTCCACCAGTACGTCATCATGTGCGCCCCCTCCGCCGGGCAACTGGCGGCGCAAGCGGCGCTGCTGACCGCAGAGCAGGACGTGCAGGAGATGGTGGCGGAATACGACCGGCGGCGGCGCCTGATCGTCGACGGGCTCAACCGGATCGGCCTGCCCTGCTTCGAGCCGCGGGGCGCCTTCTACGCCTTCCCGAACATCACGTCCACCGGCCTGAGCGCCGACGCCTTCGCCGAGGGGCTGCTGCGCGAAGCGCGCGTCCTCGTCGTGCCGGGCGAAGCCTTCGGCCCGGCGGGCGCCGGCCACGTGCGCTGCTCCTACGCCACGGCCCTGCCGCGCATCGAAGAGGCGCTGGCTCGGATCGAGCGCTACGTCAGGCGCGTGCGGGGGTGAGCTACGAGGCCGTCATCGGACTAGAAACGCACGTCCAGCTCAACACCGCCAGCAAGATGTTCTGCGCCTGCTCGGCCCGCTACGCCGACGCGCCGCCGAACACCCACGTCTGCCCGATCTGCCTGGGTGCGCCCGGCGTGCTGCCGGTGATTAACGAGCGCGCCGTCCACTCCACCATCCTGACCGGCCTC